>CALBLD010000035.1 GCA_937895775.1 uncultured Clostridia bacterium | reverse complement strand
TTTACGATTTCGGAGGGGCATCTGATGTGCCGTCCCGATCAGCTTGAGGATGAATTCAAAAAATGTCTTGAGCTTTCTGTGTTTATGCTGAAAACTCTCGGACTTTACGATGACGTAAGCTATCGCTTCTCACAGTGGGATCCGAACGATACTCAAAAGTATATCGGAACCGCAGAGGATTGGGATGAAGCACAGGGCATAATGAAAAAAATACTCGATCACCTTCAGATCCCGTATAAGATCGGCATAGGTGAGGCGGCATTCTACGGACCGAAACTTGATATTCAGATAAAGAACGTGTTCGGTAAAGAGGATACGCTGATTACAATTCAGATCGACCAGTTCCTCGCCGAGAAATTCGGTATGGTATATAACGACCGCGATGACGTAAAGAGAAATCCGTATATTATTCACCGTACATCGATCGGATGCTATGAGCGTACACTTGCACTTCTTATTGAAAAATATGCCGGTGCGTTCCCGCTCTGGCTGTCGCCGACGCAGGTCAAGGTGCTTCCTATCGGTACCGAACAGCATGATTTTGCCGAAAACGTAATGCATAAACTTATCGATGCGGGCATCGTGCGTACCGAGGTCGATGAAAGAAATGAAAAGATCGGCTATAAGATCAGAGAGGCACAGCTTGAAAAGATACCCTATATGCTCGTAATCGGTGCAAATGAGGTTGAAAACGGCTCTGTTATGGTCAGAAACCGCAAGGGCGAGTCTACTCCCATGTCGGTTGACGAATTTATCGCAAAAGCGGTCGAAGAGCAGAAGAGCAGATCGCTTGAGCTGACAATGTAACTCTTTGCGGATATGAAGTATACGATAAAGAACCGACAGCTGACAGTAACGGTTGACAGTATCGGTGCCGAACTCGTATCCGTAAAGAAGAGAGAAGAAGAATATATCCGGCGACGCAGGGATTCGGAGCTGTGGTTATCGCATGCTCCGATCCTTTTCCCGGTCTGCGGCAGGCTGAACGGCGGCGTGTATCTGTATGACGGCAGAGAATATAAAATGCCGCTTCACGGATTTGCAAAGGATTCTGATTTTGAAGTTCGCTTTTGCGGCAACGACCGTGTCCTTCTGTCTCTGTCCGCGGATGAAAAATCAAAGGAACTTTTTCCCTTTGATTTTGAATTTACCGTTGAATACAGGTTGTCGGCAGATGCCGTTGATGTTAAAACGGTTATAAAAAATAAAGGCGATAAAGTAATGCCGGCAACAGTGGGATTTCATCCGGGATTTGCGATTGCGAACGACGCGGACTTGTTGTCCGATTGTCGTATCGACTTTGTTGAAGATTGCAGTCCGGATAAGCTTCTGCTGTCGTCTGGTGGATTCAATACCGGAAGGAAAACTGCTTTTTGGCTTAAAGACGGGCATCTGCTGAATGTCTCGGATGATCTGATCGGTGATTGCGGACTTTTTCTCTCAAATACATCGGGATGTATCCGGCTTGAGTCGCCTGTCGGAAAAAAGCGGGTTGAGATCGATTGTCACGGAATCCCTTATGTCGGTATGTGGAGGGAAAAGAACGCCGGTTATCTTTGCATAGAGCCGTGGTGCGGACTTCCGTCGTTCGAAAGTGACCGCGACGATCTTGAAACAAAAAATGATATGTTCCGTATTCAGCCGATGACCGAAAAGGAGATCGGTATACGGATGAAGTTTTTCTGAAACAATAAAACACGGTCCGCCGCAAAACGGCGGACCGTGTTTTATGTTTTTGTTATGATGCGCTCTCGGTGCTTGCTTCAAGCACTTCCTTCGGCAGGGGTTTCGTAATTATTTTCGGCTGTCCCTTTTTGTTCACCGAATCGGCTGTGATTATTACCTTGGCTACATCATCCCTTGACGGAATGTCATACATTATGTCAAGCATTATTTCTTCCATAATGGCGCGCAGACCGCGGGCGCCTGTTTTGCGCTCTATCGCAAGAGATGCTATCGCTTTTATCGCATCCGGTTCAAATTCGAGTTCAACATTGTCCATTCCGATAAGAGCCTCGTACTGCTTTATAAGCGCGTTCTTCGGTTCGACAAGTATGCGTGCGAGCGCATTTTCATCGAGTGCGTCAAGCGATACAATTACCGGAAGTCTGCCGACCAGCTCGGGAATCAGCCCGAATTTTACAATGTCGTGAGGAACTACGCTCGCAAGATAATTCTTTTGCTCAAGCTCTTCCTTTGAGGCAACCTCTCCTCCGAAGCCTATTCCCGATTTTACAGATATTCTGTTTTTGATTATCTCGTCCAGACCCTCAAAGGCACCGCCGCAGATAAACAGGATGTTTTCGGTGTTTATGTGAAGGAAGTCCTGGTTCGG
>CALBLD010000034.1 GCA_937895775.1 uncultured Clostridia bacterium | reverse complement strand
GTCGCGGGCAGTTTTATTTTACTTCCCTTTGCGACCCTGAGCGTTCCGTTACCCCTGAATCTGACCACGCACTCGTTTTCGCCTCTTGCGGTTATACCGCGCGCTCTGAGCGACAGGTATCCAGCTTTGTAAAAATCATTATTATGGTTTTTGCACGCAAAAAAGATCACATTTACAGCGTTTTCGCTCTTATCAAGCGCATCCGACGGAATCGTGACCCTTGCGGGGCTGTCCATTGTAAGCTTTGTTGTCGTAATAAGCTTTCCGTTTACAAACACCTCGACATTTCTGTGCGACGTATGTTTTGTGGATATTTCTATGACGACATCCTTTTTGCCGTTCAGATCGTAAATATAATCGGCGGGATATTCCGATACCGACAGATTATCATTTTCGACGGCTGACGAATCGGCATATGTAATCTTTGCCGTCAGCTTTTCCGACTGAGATAGTCCGACATTTTCTATATTCGGGTCGCGGAGCGAAAACTGTTTATCGAGCCAGTCTATTCTGCTGAACATCCATGTTCTGAATATTCCGTACTCGGTATCGAAATCGGTAGGGCTTTTCCATTTCATATACCAGTTCTGCGGCATACCGTATTTCGCGCTGTCCCGCTCGGTTTCGCTCTTTATATATTTATAATAGGACGGCATCACATCCATCATTTCGTCAACGAGCGGTCTTATCTCAAACCAGCGGTCAGCCGCACGCGCCACATAATACGGGTCGCCGCAAAGCTCCTTCCACCAGTCGGCTCTTCCGTTCATATAGAACCACTTATCATACGGATACCAGTCCTCGGTCAGGGTGACCTGATTTGCGCTCGCTCCGTCAAAGTCCCAACAGGGTCCGAAATATATCTTTCCGTTATCTATATAAAGGAAGATCGACAGCCATCCGAACTCGATGTTCTTGAACAGGTTGAAAACGAGGAAGTAATCGATCAGCGAATCAACATCGCAAAGTTCGCTGTAATGCCGTCCGTCGGCGGTACAGAAATCGGGCGAATAGATCGCTTCTTCGAAGTCGTTCAGCAGTTTCACGACATAATTATACATTTCCGTATTGGTGTTCAGTGCCTTCGGATTGTCGAGCTGAATCGGTTTATTATGCTTGGTTTTGAACTTTGTCGTATCCCCGTCCATGCGCTCATCATATTCGATAAGGTAGCCGGAGGTTATATCAAAATCCGAGGTATCGTAATAATCGGATATCTTATAGCTTCCGAAATAGCCGGAGGTGATCCACGAGAGATCGTTCGTCATATCCTCTTCAAGTTTTTCGGACGCCGTTTTATCAAGCGAATTTGCCTTCGATATTGCTTTGGCAACATCCTCGGCGCGATCCTCCCAATCGGGGATTGCGACACGGTCGCTTGCTATACGCACATTTTCGCAGAGAGTATAAATTCCGCGGTACTCGCCGTTAAGATAGAGTACGACCCATCTCGACTGGGTATATGTAAGTCCCATTCTTCCCGAAAGGTCATAGGTGAGCTTATTTCTCATGTTTGTTACATCGAAAAAGTTTGCGATAAGCACCCAGTGTTTGCTTTTTCCCATTCCGAGAAGGTTCGCTTTTTTATCAAGCTTGACCTTATACGAATATTTTCCCGACGCCTGGACATCGCCCCTTCCGAAGGTTGAATTGCCGCGGCAGCGTATTTTCATTTTTCCGCCTTCGTCGGTTGCACACGGATTATCGTAACCCTTGAAGCTTTCGGGAACGGTCATCC
>CALBLD010000033.1 GCA_937895775.1 uncultured Clostridia bacterium | reverse complement strand
TGACGGCGATATGTGCGACTGGAAGATCACGGGCGAACCGGACACCGAATTCCATGTTGTCAAACCCGCCACAGTAGAACACACCTGTGCTACGGTTGTCAACAGACTTCCTTCTCTTCTCAACGCTCCCGCAGGCTATGTCACAGCCGATCAGCTCGATCCCAACGAATATCTTACCTACCCGGTGGAATTCTACTGCTGATTTTTCCGTCGGACATTTCCCCTGCCCCCGGTCGCAAAACGACCGGGGGTGTTTTTTCTTTTTACCTATCAGATCACCGCCGACAAGAACAGTTCGTCCAGCTTTTCCATGTCGCGCCCCCTTTCGTCCGTCATTCGGACAAGGATATCTTTGATCGTGCCGATCTGCTCATCCAGAAAGCCGTTTATCGCATCGATTCTCGGTATTTCCTTTATTTCGGGAGACATGATTTTCAGTTCAAGCAGACGTCGCACATCTTCGGCAAGTTCAGAAGGCAGTTCAGCCTCTGCGAGATCGCAAAATTTCATCGGCGGCGGTGTGTGTCTGCCGAGAATCCAGCGGCATGCAAGTACAGGTCTCAATACATAAAAATACTTTTTCGCCCTGACAACATCGCCTTTCAGATATTCGCGGTAGTTTCGCTCAGCCGTGCTGAGATAATGGTACAGGCTATTCTTCTGCAAATAATAGTCTGTCATGACAGCACGGAGACGGTCGGCAAACGGCGTTTCCGTATACACGATCGGAGATGAAAACCATTCAAACAGAGTCGGGTTCGACCTGTACAGTAAGCGAAGTGTTTTCCGAAGATCCCAGCCGTTGATATCCAGAGTATCATCGATCGGAAGTTCGATCACATCACGCACGGTTTCAAGGCGCAGATAGTCTTCCTTTGGTCGCACATAAATAAAACGGACATCATAATCGCTGTCCGGAGATGCAAAACCCCATGCTCTGCTTCCCGATTCAACCGCAAGCAGTATCCTGACATTATTCTCCTTTTCAATCTCTTTAAGCTTTTGTACAATCAGTTCCTTCATCCGAAATCACCTTCTTTTTCCTCCACGGATGCTCATCGTCGGCAGCCTTGAAATTGTACACTGGTTTCATGATGTCCACAATATCAACCGACTCGCGTATGACATCAATGATATCGTCAATTGATTTGTATGCCATAGGAGCCTCATCGATCGTCTGCTCGTTCACCGACGTGGTGTATATTCCGTCCATTGCCGCTTTATATTCTTCAAGACCGATCGATTCCCTTGCCTTGTTTCTCGACATAATCCGCCCCGCGCCGTGCGGAGCCGAATAATTCCATTCGGGATTTCCTTTTCCCACGGCAAGAACCGAGCCGTCACGCATATTGATCGGGATCAGAACCTTTTCACCCGCGTGAGCGGCAATCGCGCCCTTGCGGAGAATCATTTCCCCGGTGTCGATATAATTATGAATTGTGTGAAATGCTTCGGTACCCGTCATGCCCGTCCGTTCCAGAAGAATCTCCGCCATCTTTTCTCTGTTTCTTCGTGCGAACTGCTGGCAGATTTCCACATCGTGGAGATAGTCTCCGAGAAATGTTCCGTAAAGCCAGCACAGGTCTTCGGGAACATCGGGCATTTTTGACTTATACTCTTTCTCAAGTTCTTTCAGGGTCTGCTGTATTTCTCCGCGTCTGCCCTCCGCCTTATATGTGCGGATAATCTCGTCTCTTCTTTCATAATAATCTCCCTTTCCCGCATGAAGATCGGCCGCAAGGCTCTGATATATTTCGGCAACCTGCTTCCCGAGATTTCTGCTCCCGGAATGGATGACCAGATAATATGTGCCGTCCGACGCCCTGTCGATCTCGATAAAGTGATTTCCGCCGCCGAGCGTGCCGAGCGAACGCTCAAGTCTTTTGGAATTGCGCAGTGATCGGAAGCACTTAAGTTCTGTCAGATCGAATCTTTCAATCCGCACCTCCCATGTATTCATACCGGAGGGGATATAATGCGCCGCCTCATCGATCCGCACAAAGTCGGGGGCTATTTCGGCAAGCCTTACGGTATACATACCGCAGCCGATATCCACACCCACAATGTTCGGACAGACCTTATCAACAACCGTCATCGTGGTTCCGATCGTGCAGCCTTTTCCTTCGTGAACATCGGGCATTATGCGCACACGGCAGTCCTTTGTCAGCTCACAGTCACACATTCTGCGTATCTGTTCGATCGCACCGCTTTCGACAACCTTCGCATAGCATATCGCAGTACTTACCTTACCCTGTATTTCAAACATATCCGTTCTCCTTTCAAAAATGCTTTTTATGGGTCTTTTTTGTTTGCAATGCCATTATAGCGTCTTTGACGTCGGTTATCACGGAAAAAAAGTTGCGAACAGTCTAATGTCCGCAACTTTTTTGGCTTATAAGTCTTTCCTTTATGAGATTTACGAAGTCGGTCGGGGCGATCACCTTAACCATTGGTCCGAACGACAGAATCCTTATAACCATCTCTGTCTCGTCATCCCTGTCATATGTAACGGTAATCCGATAGTGCTTTCCGTCCAGTTTTTCCGCCTGTTTTTCAAAATGCGCGAAATGCATCAGCACCCGTTCCAATGCGTTGCGGTAGTCTGCAAGTTCAAAAGTAACCGTTCTGCACTCTGACCGTGATCCGGCTGCGGGGGCGATTTCAAACGGCTTTCCGTACGGTCTGACGCTTGTGATTCTTCCGAGGTTGACAGTCCCGCCGCATCTGCGCCCCGAACCGATCAGTCTGAACTTGTCGTCCTTTTCGGAGTATTCCAGATACTCGGGCATAAGAACCATATGTGTCACGCTTCCCTTCCGGTTCATCGCATCGATACTCAGCGGATACCGATTCCGTATCGCATCGGTCACAAGACGGAAGTTTGCGACATAGTTTTCGTCGGTATACGGGTCGCCGTCGGCGTACTTGTCAAAAACGAGAATATCATCGGGGTCAAAAAGCGGCTCGACCTCCGGGAAACAGGTCTGTTCGTCGGTAAAGAGTCTGATCCTCGGATCCTGCCATATTGCCTTAAGCCATCGCTTTTCAAGCAGTGTGAGCGGCATGGTCGGCGAATGTTTCAAAGCAGTCGATCCGTCCGGAAGGATAAGCTGCCAACGCTCCTCCGAAAAAGCCGGTTCAATACCGAGAACACTTTCTCCGAAGGCATATTTTTCGACAATCGAACAAAGTTCCCCTTTTTGAAGAGGATGATCGATTGCCGCATCAAGAATCCGCGCCACGGTATTGTAATATGTACCGTAAAGTTCGCTGAATATCATTCGGCATCACCACCCTCCAACCCGTAGAGAGCATACATCTCCCGAAGGTCGCCGTAAAACCGTGACTCAAGCGTTTCGTTTGAAAAGCTGATATCGGTGATCCTGCTGATAAATGTTCTGATCCACGGAATCAGTTCGCTTGCGTCATAAACATCCGCCGAAAAGCGGCTCGTGCAGGCACTCGTTTTTTCTACCGTTCCGCAACGCTTTTCACGTTCGAGGCGCCTGTGGATGTGTCCCTCACCGGGACCGTATCTGACCGTAAATTCCACATGCTCCATCCTGTCGCCGGAGATACTTTGCGTGCTGACGCCCCACATGTGGGGCGTCATCCCGTCAAGTTCGGCACGCAGCCTGTCAAACCTTTCGCAAGGCTCACCGGGCCTGACAGACAAAATATTGTCGGTCCGGAACGGCGTGATTCTTCTGAAATGCGGTGCATAAGCCATCAGATACTGCCTTCCGTTCTGTACGCTGACCATGATCCGCAGCGGGATTACACGGTTTTCCGAACTTTTGCCGTTGCGGCGATTGATCGTAGTGAGACCGACCGATTGCTTTTCACGGATTGCGGTCAGCAAAGCGCAAACGATCCCGCTGTCCATTGTTCCGGTGATATAGTGATGTTTGAAGGCGAAATAATCTTCATGCACGGCTTTCCTGTCAAGCAGATACGAGCCGATAACACCGCAGGGCGATACCTCCGAGAAAAAGTCAAGAATATCGGTACTGCAATGATCCCCGTCCTTTGCGCGGCGGTACAGTATCGTCTTGCCGTGCTTTTCCGAAACGATTATGCCCTCCGATATGTACTCATTGAGTTTTTTGCGTACCGTTGATACATCAAACACCTTCGGCTTGCAAAATGTCCGAAGATACTCATCCATGCGATACATGATATCATTCAGAGACAAGGCAATATCGGGCGACCAAAGAATATCAAAAAGGATAAAATGAAGCGTAATGTCGCCGTCGGTAAAGCTTTTTGACTTCCATGCCCTGTACAAAGGATTGTGACGGGCAAGTCGGCTGTCAATCGAAAGGAATACCTTCTTTCCGTCAAGATTCTGCCTGAACCTCATATATTCCCCGAGCCAGCTATCCAGCCGACGTCGTTCATCATCATACGAGCGCACACTTTTGCCGGTGTATTCCTCCCGGCTTCTGAAACCGTAGACATAGAATTCCCGCATATAATCGCGCGTGCGGTTGAAATTCTTTATCAGCTCGCTGTATGCCATAACGACCTCCTGTCCCCGTCCGTTTTTTGCATCCGATCAGATCATATCACATTATACCGTCAATGTCAAGCAGAGACAGTAATAACATGTTCGGTCTTCGGGACTTCCGCATTATCGGGTAAACCGAGGGTAACTCTGATCTGCATCCGACAAAAAACTGTAAGCTTTCAAACGATTTTTTCATTTTGCTATTGAAAAACAACCGATTTTATGCTATAATGCGACTTGATAAGTGATTATTGTCATTTGCCTGACCCGTAGTCCCGATTTTCCCCCCGATTACCGAGACGGGCAGAAAAACATTTTTCAATCAGACGAAGCCGCCTTGCGGCTTTTTGAAAGCATTACAGTTAACCGATGTTAACCCAAGCCGGATATTCAAGCGCAAAGGAGAGGAAAAAATGAGCATTTTTGCGGCACTGCTCCGCGGAGTATATAAGCTCTCGGGTGCAAAAAAAGCCTTCGGTCTGCCGGAGGAAGAGATCAGAAAGGTCATCGAAAAGCAGAACCGTAACCGCGGTGTTTTCACACCGACCGATCACAAAGCATACTACGAAACGATCGAGGTGAACGGTTTTCCCTGTCTTATTGTCCGCGGAAACGAGCAGCCGTCCGAGCGCGCGATACTTTACTTTTTCGGCGGCGGTATGGTCATCGGTCCCGACAAGGGTGATCTGCCGGTTATGCGCAAACTGATGCGGGACACCGGCTGTGATGTGTGGTTCCCGTTTTATCCGCTCTGTACGGAGCACTGTATTACCGATACATATGATATGGTCTACGAATGTTATCGCAGAATGATCGCGCTTTACGGCGGCGGAAATGTCAGCACCTGCGGCTTTTCCTCCGGCGGAGCGCTCGCACTCGGCATTGCGGCGCACAACAATGCGCAGGAAAGTCCGCTTCCGCCGCCGAGACATATCGTTGCGGTCTCTCCCGACGAAGTACCGTGGAACGACGCCGAAAAAGCACGGATGCAGGCACTGAATGACAAGGATGTTGCCATCGACTATGCGTTTATGGTTACGGTTGAGAAATTCATGCGTCACGGGCAGGAAAATGTTCCGGACTACATGATCTCAGGCTCGCGCGGCGATTTTTCCGGTGTGAATGATATTCACTTCTTCTATTCGGCTGACGAAGTCCTTTACGGTGCGCTGCCCGACTTTGAGGATGCCTGCAAGCGTGCGGACGTTCCGTATACTGTTTTTGCCCGTCCGAAGATGGTACACTGCTACTGTATGCTGCCCTGCTTCAAAGAGTCACGGGAGGACTTTGCCAAGATAACCGATATTCTTAAGAAATAAGATCGCATCAGTCAGAACTGCACGGAGGTTATGTATGAAAGTTTCGGAATACGGGAAAGAGCACGAAAAGACTCTGCTCTTCCTGCCGTGTACGGCAGAACCGGAGTGGGCGTTTGCCGACTCAGTCGGTCTGCTTTCGCAGGATTACCATGTAATACAGATCGTCTATGACGGTCACGGCGAAACGGGAGAAGACTTTATCTCGGTTGAAGCAACGGCAGACGGGATAACGGATTGGCTGAAAACGCACGGCATCAGCCGTCTCGATGCGGCTTACGGCTGTTCTCTGGGCGGTGCGTGTCTGACACGCTTTCTTGCTTTGGGAAAAATCCCGGTCGGGCGTGCCGTCATTGATGCGGGCATTACGCCGTATCAGATGCCGCTGATTTTGCGTCGGCTTGCATGTCTGCGTGACTTTTTGGGCTTCAGGCTGATTGCGAAAAGCCGCAAAATCCTTGAGATTGCCTATCCGCCGGAGCGTTGGACGCTGCCGGGGCGCGACCCGGTGAAGGAATACGATGCGCTGGCGACGTATCTGAAAACCTATTCAAAACGCACAGTCCGCAATATCTTTTGGTCGGCGAACAACTATGCGCTACCGCCGGAGCCGGCTGAAACCGGCTGTCACATAACCTATTGGTACGGCGAAGAAGAGCGGAAGGCGCGGCACGGGAATATCGGTTTTATAAAGAATTATTTTCCGAATATACAGATGTGCGTCATTCCGAAGATGGATCACGCAGAACTTGTGATGCTCCATCCGCAGGAATTTTACCGACAAATCAACGAATTTATGACACATGAGCCGACAATCCGGAACGAAATAAGCTGAAGGAGAAACAGAAATGTCAAAGAAGGCAACCGAATTTCAGAAAAAAGAAATGAGCAAAATGTACCGCGGCAAGGAGATCTTCA
>CALBLD010000032.1 GCA_937895775.1 uncultured Clostridia bacterium | reverse complement strand
CTAAAAACACTTCCCTATCCCGGTTTTCCGACCGATATGCAGCCGCAGTTCGGGGCACTCCTTTGTCAGGCGGAAGGTGTCGGCATGATAAACGAAGGGGTATGGGACAACAGATTCAAATACATTGACGAACTGCGGCGCATGGGTGCGCAGGTTGAGGTCACCGGAAAAACTGCCGTTATCAGAGGAACGCCCGCAAAGCTCACTGCCGCATCTGTACGTGCCGTCGATCTGAGAGGCGGTGCCGCCATGGTCGTTGCGGCGCTTTCGGTCAACGGAACGACCGACATTGACGACATTCATCTCATTGAGCGCGGCTACGACAACATTGTCGGCAAGCTCTCGGCTCTCGGAGCAAGAATACGCAAGGTCTATGTTGCCTCGCCCGATGCATATCAGGAAGCAAACTGAATTTTTCAGGCAGACGGTATTTCCCCGTCTGCCTGCTCTGTTTTATCTTTAAATGAGGTAGTATACCATGAGAGAATTAACAATAGAGCGAAACGATGCGGGACAACGCCTTGACAAATTTCTTACAAAGGCTGTAAAGCACCTTCCGATGTCCCTTATGTACAAATCAATCAGAACCAAGAAGATCAAGGTCAACCGCAAGCGTTCCGATCCGTCATACATCCTTTCCGAGGGAGATACTCTCCAGCTTTTCATCAGCGAAGAATTTTTTTCGGACGAAAGCCCCGACAATGCGTTCATCCGGATAAATCCGTCGCTTGATATTGTTTACGAGGATGAAAACATTCTCCTTTGCAACAAGCCCGCGGGGATGGTTGTTCACGAGGATGAAAGCGGAGACGAAAACAACACTCTGATCTCACACATAAAGGCATATCTTTACCGCAAAGGGGAGTATGATCCCGAAAAAGAGCAGTCATTTACGCCCGCACTGTGCAACCGCATTGACAGAAACACTGCCGGGATTGTGATCGCCGCCAAAAACGCCGAGGCGTTGCGGATAATGAACGAAAAGGTCAGAAACCGCGAGATAAAGAAATATTACCTCTGTGTCTGCCACGGGATATTTGAAAAAAAGGCGGACAGGCTTATCGGTTACATGCGAAAGGACAGCACCGAAAAGCGTGTGTACGTCTGTAACTCCGGGCATCCGGGCAGAGACGTAAAGACCATGATAACCGATTACCGTGTTCTTGCCG
Source organism: uncultured Clostridia bacterium (assembly GCA_937895775.1). Lineage (GTDB taxonomy): Bacteria > Bacillota > Clostridia > Oscillospirales > CAG-272 > CAKSQF01. The sequence goes on along the minus strand of CALBLD010000032.1, from coordinate 10,226 downwards.
AAAAAGACGATCTGTCACTTCTTTGCGTCGAACTGATTACAGGACGCACGCATCAGATACGCGCTCATCTTGCGTCGGTCGGGCATCCGCTTCTCGGTGACGGCAAATACGGGGTCAACAGGCAGGATCGCGCGCTCGGCTTTTCCCATCAGGCACTCTGCTCATACAGGCTGTGCTTTGATTTTACCGGCGACAGCGGCATACTTTCATATCTTAACAGAAAGAGTTTTACCGTTGACACCGACAAACTTCCCTTTCTCAGACTTTTCCCGAATGCCGTAATTCCGAACGACAGCCCAAACGAAAGGACGTGCTCATGAAAAAAAGGCTCATACGTTTTGCGGCGATTGCCGCAAGCGGCGTCATTACGGCACTGACTCTTCAGATTGACCTTCTCTACCCTCTTTCATACGTCTCGGTCACGCCGTTTTTCTTCTTTTTACTGACATTCACCGATGAAAAAATGTCATACGGCAAGTTGTACGCATACGGTCTGCTCTGGTCGATGTCATACTGTCTTACGGTATACTCGTTTTTTCTGGCAATGTATCCGCTCGAATTCATGGAAATCGGCAAAGTTGCGGCTTTTTTCACGGTTATTTTCTGCCAGTTCGGACTTTCTCTCCTTCAATCGGTTCCGAATGCCGCAATCGCTCCTTTATTCAGGCTCACATGCAGGCACCGCTCACTGTCACCGCTTCTTTTTGCCTGTCTCTATATAATATTTGAGTGGTTGCAGAATTTCACTTGGGCAGGGGTTCCTTTTCTCAGGCTTGCAATATCGCAAACGTCTTTTATCCCGGCAATGCAGTCAGCCTCGCTTTTCGGCTCGCTCTTTCTTTCGTTTATTCCCGCCTTTACCGGAGCCTGCATCGGACTTGCTCTCTTTTACTGCCGCAAATACGGAAGAGATTCGTTTGCCGTCAGGCTGTACCCGATAATCGCAATAGCACTTATCGGTGCAAACATAGGTTTCGGTCTTATCAGAATGGGAACCTACACCGAAAAGGATCAGACAGAGGTCAAAGTTGCGCTCATTCAGGCTAACATCGGCTCGGACGACAAATGGTCGGACTCGACCGAAGACAAATTCGTTGAGATCGTCAACAGGCATCTTGCGCTTGCCGAACAGGCAATCGACGAGAGCGGCGCGTCGATGATTGTCTTTGCCGAAACCGCAATAAATTTTGATTTTTTATCGTGGGGAGAGAATGACATCAGGGATCGTTTCTGCGATTTTGCGGTCAGCCGTGGGGTAACCCTCTTTGTCGGAACCTTTACGCAGGATGCGGACGAAAACTCCTTCAACTCGATCGTGGCTTTTTACAGCGACGGCAGTATTGAGGAGAACCCGTACAGCAAGCGGCGTCTTGTGCCGTTCGGCGAATTTATGCCGATGGAGTCACTGCTTACAAAGATTCTTCCGTTCCTGTCCGACATGAATCTCTTCAGCGATCCGATCACTCCCGGAAATGGTTCATGCATCACCGAAGCAAACGGGGGAAAGATCGGTCGTCTGATCTGTTTTGACTCGATCTATGATAGTCTTACAAGGCAAAGCGTCGCCGACGGTGCGCAGATGATTATTCTGTCAACCAACGACTCATGGTATCTTGATTCCCCTGCCGTATACATCCACAACGATCATGCAAAGCTGCGTGCCGTCGAATCGGGCAGGTACATACTCCGTGCGGCAAACACCGGAGTTTCGTCGATAATCGACCCGCTCGGACGCACCGAAAGCGAGCTTGGGCCGCTCAAGAAAGGCTATGTTGTCGGCACTGCTGTTTTCAGAAGCGAACGCACCTTATTTTCGTATACGGGAAACATAATTATTTTGCTTGCTTTTATTTTCGTTTTTTATGAAGCGGTATCCGAATTTATTCTGATAAAACGCGGCAAAAAGATCGAAAAACAGGATTGACACACAAAAATTTTTACCGACATTTCTGTCGGTAATTTTTTTATTTTACCTCACGGACGGCTTTATACAGTGCCTCACAGTCGGAAAGATGGTTAAGCGGAGAAAAGGACACCCGCACGGCACCTCCCTTCGGAGTTGCCAGAAGTTTATGAGCAAGCGGAGAGCAATGAAGCCCCGCACGCACACAGATTCCTTTTTCTCCGAGAGCCGCCGCTACCTCCGACGGCGGTTTTGAGCCGACATTGAACATAAACGCCGACCCGTCATTGCCTATCGGACCGTAAACGGTGACATCACGCATTGAAAGAAGCATTTCCTGCGCTCTTAAAAGCAGACCGCTTTCGTAAGCGGATATTCTGTCAAGTCCGACTCTGTTTACATAGTCGATACCTGCGGACAGCGAGGCTACCACCGGCACTGCGACCGTTCCCGCCTCAAGCCGCTCCGGAAGTACGGACGGCATCCCCGGATCGACCGACGCAAGACCGCTTCCTCCTTCGATCACGGTTCTGATTTCCGACTGATCCACCTTATCCGAAAAAAGTGCGAACCCGGATCCCATCAGACCGAAAAGTCCCTTATGACCGGGCGCACAAAGCGCATCGATATTGCACGCGGGCATATTTATCCGCAGTGCGCCTGCCGACTGCGATGCATCAACCACAAATATTATTCCCCTGTCATGGCACAGTCTGCCTATCTCCTTTATCGGCAGAGTGATCGGCGCGACATTCGACCTGTGGCATACAACCGCCATCCTTGTATCGGGTCTCAGTTTCGATCTTATACCCGCAAGCACATCCTCGTTTCTCCCGCGAACCGAAAATGTATCATAGCGTATTTTACCGCCGCTTTCACGGCAAAGAGCCTCAACCGGTCTTCTTACGCTGTTATGCTCCATATCCGATATGAGTATATGACCCTCGTCCCATACAAAAAGTCCCTTTATCGAAAGATTCAGCGCATATGTCGCATTAGGGGCGAAAACCACCCTTTCCGGAGTACCGCCGAACATATCGGCTATTTTTTCCCGGGTATCAAAAACCGCCCGCACCGATGCGAGCGCCTGCGGATGTATTCCGCGCCCCGGGTTTCCCCCGCATTGGCGCATAGCGAGTTCAGCCTGCCTATATACCTCCTCCGGTTTCGGATATGTTGTTGCGGCGTTATCAAGATAGTGCATCAGATCTCCTCCGGTCTGTCTTCGGTAATAATTATTTTATCAGTCTTCCGTATGATATGTCGGACACCCGCAATATATGAACCGCACGGTCGGCATATGCGGGCGCAACCTCTATACCGTATGCGCAGCCGTTTACACTCAGCTCCGGCGGCAGTCTGACAACAGCCGTCGCTATTTTGTTTGCTTCAAGTATTTTCGTTGCGTGAATTGCCGTTGTCATCGATTTCATTGTCAGCATACTTTTTTTCATCGCTTACTACATCCTTTACATTTTATATCATAATCTTTATATCATGATATGCAGCAGTCACTGTGGGGTGAAACATTTCATCATATCCGAAAAAACCAAAAACACCTTTGGGACTTGATTTACGATCGAAAGCGTGCTATAATACAGAAGGCAGAGGTTTAACAGGATGCAAAGGGGGCAACAATTACAGAAATGAAAGTAACATTCAACAAAAACCAAGCGGTAGTGGAGACGGTTCGGGAAGGACTGAAACGCACGGGCGGATATTGCCCCTGTCGTCTTGAACGAACCGAGGACACAAAATGCATGTGCCGCGAATTCAGAGAGCAGATAAACGATCCGACGTTTGAAGGATATTGTCACTGCCTGCTCTATTATAAATCGCTTGATGACTGATTCAAAAACAAAGAAAGGACGCAAAACAATATGAAGGAGCTTATAATTACCGAATCCAATTTCGGACAGGAGGTAGAAAGATCGGAGAAGCCTGTACTTGTCGATTTTTACGCGGACTGGTGCGGACCGTGCAAAATGCTCGCGCCGACGATCGCCGAGCTTGCCGAAGAAATGTCTGACAGGCTTACGGTCGGGAAAGTCAATGTTGACGAACAGATGAAGCTTGCCCTGAAATACGGAGTTTCAAGCATTCCGATGCTTGTTCTGTTCAGAAACGGGGAGCCTGTTGCAAGTTCGGTCGGCTATCGCGAAAAAGAAGAGATAGTATCCATGATCGACAATGCACTCGCAAAATAAGAGCGCAAAAAAATGCCGCCGTTTGACACGGCGGCATTTTTTGCATCAGATATTTTCTTCCGGAACGGTTTCCGTTTCTGTCGGCTTTGCCGACATATTGATATCCGAATTCTCTATTCTGCTTTCGATAATCGGCTCGGTATCGCCGTCAGCCGACAGAGTAATAATCACGCTCTGCCATTCGTTATCCGGTATCCCTTTGATTGACACACCGAAAATGCAATATCCGTCTGCCGCGGAATAATAATCGTTCCCCGCATTGACAGCCGCATAAAGATAGAGCAGATCCCCTTCACCTTCAAAATAACGCACGAAATCCCTGACGGTCACTCCGTCGCTCTCGAACGATATTTTCAGCACCCAGCTTCTGTAGTCGGTCATCTTCGACAGATTACCGATCATGACGAGCCTCATATCGGTTCTGCCGTCTCTCTGATTTACCGAAAAAATCGATCTTGCCGTTTCATCACCGCAGTCGAGCGACATATACTTTGTCCCCGGTTCGGACGGTTTTTCGTCGCGTACAAAGGTTCTTACCGAGCGTTCCTTCGCATACGGTGTTTTTGCCACCGTATATATCAGAGACTTTCCCTCCGATTTCAGCGAGTAAATACATCCCTCATCAGTATACGTATAAAGAGTACCGTACATCATATTTACCGGGTCAAATGTGAATATACTGCGGCTTGAATTGAAACAGAGCACGTCTCCGAATGTACATATATTCGAATAATTTTCGGTATAATATCCTTCTTCTATGTTTCCGTTTACGGGCCACGACTGTGAAACCGTCAGAATTTTTGTAAGCTCAAAGCTTTCGGTATTCATACGATAAATACCGCCGTCAACATAACTTACGGTATACCAGCTTCCGTCAAGAAAAGCAAATGCGGTTCTCACGCCGTCAAGCACATCGGCATCAAACCGTGTATCGGTACACCTGACCGACGACCAATCGCTGTGTCCGTTCTTTATCATAGCCTGATCCGAACAGAGAAAATTGTCATGGTGCGCTCTTCCCGGAACATCTCCGCAGTTTTTATCCAGCGGATCGTCCCATGTCACATCCACGTGGTACCACTTGCCGTCTATGTTTACGGTATTCCAGATATGATTCATCGCCACCGACGAAGCATATCCCACATCTATATCAAATCTCCTGAGCACAGCCATATACGCAAGTGTGTAAGACTGGCATACACCCTTGCCGTTTTTGAAAAATCCGTATGCGTCGGCAATCTTCTGTTCGCTGTCATATTCAAAATTCACACAGAGATAATCATGCACGAACAGGGCTATATCGAATTCCGAGGTCATATCATCGGGAACAGTCGATATTATCCGGTCAAGAAAGTCCTCATATTCGGATTTAGCCGTTGCCGCTTCGGCGGGCGTCATCGAATATTCAAAGGTCAGGATCAATATACAGTTCGTCTGTTTATTGTATGTATAACGCAGTCTCCCGGTCACATAGAACAACTCGGGACTGCTGTTGATTATCCCGGAGTAGACAGCACCGATGTTATTGCGATCGACTGCATATGACGATATATCACAGGTTGCTTCGACATTCAGCAGTGCTTTATAAATCGCATCACTGACATCTCCGGTACTTTTCTGTGAGAGAAGCACATACCGACCGATGTCCGATCTGTCAATACACAGACTGCCGGTCGCAGGAAATCCGCCCTGCGACAGTGCGGGAACATCCGCACATGCGCCCGACACATTCGCATCGACGAAGCCGGCACACTCATTCACATAAAGGCATCCGGCAAGCGAAAGCAGGCACATAACGACAGCAAGCACTGCCGACACCGCAAAAAATGTTTTTTTCATAAAGATAACGGGTTCCCGACATATCCGGGTTACTCCTTCCGCCAGATTCGATCCGAAACAAAAACAATTACTGTTTGATTATAACATGGATTTATGAACAAAAGATTACATATTGACAGTAAGCGGAGTTTTTTTCAAAAAACTTTTATCGGCAAAAATGCTTTTCACAGCGGTTGACAACTGCCCGCAGATAGTGTATAATATATATGAAAATAAATTTTTATGAAAGGCAGGCATAAAAATGCAGAACAACAAGGTCATAACTATCGGGCGGCAATTTGGCAGTGGGGGCTTCGATGTCGGAAAACAGCTCGCCGAAGAACTCGGCTATGAGTTTTATGACAAGGAGATTCTGACACATGCCGCCGAGCAGAGCGGAATACACATCGATATTCTGAAGCGCAACGACGAAAAACGCACATCCTCGCTTCTCTACACCCTTGCGACCGGAGCAAGCTATTACGGAAGTCATATTTCGTCCGGCACCGAACACACTATCGGGACACAGCTTTACATCGCGCAGGTCAACGCAATAAAAAGTCTTGCCGCAAAAGGAAACTGTGTCATGGTCGGCAGATGTGCCGATTTCTTCCTTGACGGGTTGTGCGATCTGACATCGGTCTTCATCTCGGCAAGCGATGAATTCAGAATCGACCGTGTAAAAAAGCAGTACAGCATAACCGACAAAAATGCAGCCGATATGATGAAGAAGATCGACAGGAGCAGGGCATCGTTCTACAACTCGACCACCGGAAAGAAATGGGGAGATGCAAAAATTTACGATCTGTGTCTGTCCACATCGGAAGTCGGGATAGACGGTGCGGTTAAGCTTATAAAAACATTTCTTGAGTACAAACTGTCATAAGCCGACAGAAAATCGGACGGTTTTGAAAACCGTCCGATTTTTTATTTTTCATAGATTGATCTGCGCAGAACGCCGACATACGGAAGCTCACGATATCTTTCATCATAGTCAAGACCGTATCCGATAACAAACTCATCCTCGCACGGGAATCCCACATAATCCGCTTCGATATCAGCTTCACGGCGCGCCTTCTTATCAAGAAGTGCTATGATTTTGAGAGATGCGGGATTTCTTTCAAGCAGCTTCTTTCTCAGAACATAAAGAGTGTTTCCCGTATCGATTATATCCTCGACAAGCACAACATTCTTCCCTTCTATCGGGTAGTCAAGATCCTTTCTGAAGACAAGTTCTCTCGAAACGGTACCCGATCCGTATGACGAAACCGACATGAAATCCATTGTCATCGGAAAATCAAATTCGCGCATCAGATCGGCAAAAAACATTATACTGCCTTTAAGTATGGCGACAAAAACAGGCTCCTTGTCGGCATATTCTTTTTTTATCTCTTTTGCAAGGGCGCATACGCGCTCTTTTATCTGATCTTCTCCGTACATTATGCGTTCAACGTCGGGATGAATTCTGCTCATTATATATTCCTTTCAGGCTCAAATGCACCGCTGATATAGTTCATACTGATGCTCTACATTATAGCATACGGTTATTGTTTTGTCAATGAAATAATCACAATTTTGTCGAACTTTGTTTACTTTTTCAGCATGCCCACGACCCTTGAGATCAGAAGTCCGGAAGCAAGTGCAACGACAAGTCCGGTAATTATCCCGGAAACAATCATCAAGGGCATCAGGTATATTATTTTCGCGGTTTTTGTAAAAAGGCAGGCAACGCAAAGCTGCGCAAGATTATGAAACACGCCTCCCGCCACCGAGCATCCCGACGTTTTGCATCCGCAGACCTTTTTCATGAATATCATGACCGCAAGCGACACCGCACCTCCGGATACCGAATACAAAAACGAGATCGGGGTTCCGAAAAGCAGTGCGGCAAGCACTATCCGTATACAGTTAACCGTAGCAGCGTTGCCCGCTCCGACCGTATAAAGCGCCGTCACGACCGCAATGTTGGCAAGTCCTATTCTGAATCCGCGGATTCCGAAATCAAGCGGCAGGATGCTTTCGACATACGAAAGCATCAATGCGAATGTTGAAAGCAGACCGACACAAACCGTCCGCCTTGTTCTGTCTTTATCAGAAAGCATAACTTTTGTCTATTCCTCAATACTGACCGTAATTCCGTTCGGAGCGCACACTATGACCGACAGATCATCAGACCCGGATATCCACCCGGTACTTTGGCAGATACCGTCCGGGCAGGACGCATCGGTGACAGAGACTCTTCCGTCTTTTACGGTTATAACATTATATCCGCGGCTGTTTTTTACCGTATAGGTTGTATTTTCATCAAGCGGCAGTTTTGCCGCAATCTCACCGTCCGATCTGACGACCGCATATTTTCCGCCCTTCGGAATCAGTGAAAGAGCCAAAAAAAGCAGAAGCGCGGCACCCGACACCGACAAAAGCAGTACAGCATCTCTTTTCCCGAAAAACACATTCTTCATTGCCGTCCTCCTTCAGGCTATCACGGATCATCCGACAACAAAATTGTCAAATCCTTTGCTTTTTACAACAGTCCCGTCCGTCTTTACCCACACTGCGTATACATTATCCAGACTTTCGACAAGCCGCAGTCCTTCGTTTATATCCATACAGAAAAGTGCGGTTGACAATGCATCCGCAAGACCCGAATCGGCGGATATTACCGAAACCGAGAGATATCCTTCGGCAGGCAAAAGCGTTTCGGGGTCAATGATATGGTGATAATTTTTTCCGTTCACCGTATAAAAACGCTGATAAGAGCCGCTGGTCACAAGCGACATGTCCGACAAGCCGACCTTTATAAAATATTCTTCATCCGAATCCGACGACGGATCCTGTATTCCTATTCTCCATACATCGGCATCCTTTCGGCTCCCGATTGCAACGGTATTTCCGCCTATACTTATTATCCCGTCCGCAAATCCCGCAGTTCTCAGTTCATCCGCCACCCTCTGCGCAACATATCCTTTTGCAACCGCTCCGACATCAAGCCGCATCCGACTGTCGGCAAGCCGCACCGACAGATTTTCGCGATCGATCTCCAGACGGCTTATATCGGTATGCCTTGCGGCGTCGGCAAGTTCGCTATCGGTCGGAAGTCTTGCTTTTTGCGGGTCGCTGTTTCCCTCTTCTCTGTAATTATGCCATATTTCAAGAACCGCTCCCATTGCGATATTGGTTTTGCATGCGGTAAGCTCATACATACGCACCGAAAAATCGAGCAGGTCCGCAATATCCCGCGACACTTCGACGGGATCACCTCCCGCCTTATCATTGACGGTTTTCAGATTCGGAAAATCATATTCGTCATAAATATCGTAGAGCGCATCGTAATATTTCAGTCTTTCGTAAAACAGCGACGCATATTCTTCGAATTTTTTCTCGTTTTCGGCATACCCTTTTATGAACGATGCGGTATCAAAGCAGCCGACATAGGTGCGCATATAAATTCCGTCCCGACCATTACCGCATGAACAAAAGGACAGCATCAATGCCAGCAGTGCTGTTATCGCAATAAATTTTCTTTTCATGTCGTACTCCTTTTTTCGAATTATATCACACACAGTCGGTGAAATCAAGTGCTTTATGCATTTCATCCAAAAAAAGCCACGGGTAGTTCCGCTTTTTTCGTTTATATAAATATTTATATTTTTGCAAAAATTATTGCATATTTATTCATTATGTGATATAATCAATGCATATAAATTCAAAAAGAGGTGCCACGATGAACAACGGCAAAATAAAAAAAATAGTACTTGCATACTCCGGCGGACTTGACACATCGATAATCATTCCATGGCTTAAGGAAAATTACGACGATCCCGAGATCATTGCGGTCTCCGGAAACGTCGGACAGGCAGACGAGCTTTGCGGTCTGGAAGAAAAAGCACTTGCGACAGGTGCATCAAAGCTTTATGTTGAAGATCTTACCGACGAATTTGTAAACGAGATGATCGTTCCGACCATGCAGGCGGGGGCAAAATACGAGGAATATCTGCTCGGCACCGCGCTCGCGCGTCCGATAATCGCAAAAAGACTTGTCGAGATAGCGATTGCCGAAGGAGCAGATGCGATATGTCACGGCTGCACCGGCAAGGGCAACGATCAGGTACGTTTTGAACTTGCGATAAAGGCATTTGCGCCCGACATGAAGATAATTGCTCCGTGGAGGGAATGGAGCATAAAATCACGTGAAGAAGAGATAGAATACGCAGAGGCGCACAACGTCCCGCTGAAAATAAGCAAGGAAACAAATTACTCCAAGGACAAAAATCTGTGGCATCTTTCGCACGAGGGAC
>CALBLD010000031.1 GCA_937895775.1 uncultured Clostridia bacterium | reverse complement strand
CCCGAATGATATACTGTTAGAGAATTTTTATTTGCTGGAGGAAATCTCCGTATGGTGGATACAGCGGTTTTTGTACTCGAATGTCTGGGCGCGATAGCCTTCACGCTTTCGGGAATAATCGTATCGATCGAAAGAAGGGTCGATCCTATCGGAACTTTCGTAATATCCTTTACCACTGCTTTCGGCGGCGGTATCATACGCGATCTGCTTATAGGCGTCGTGCCGCCGAGCGTGTTCTGCAATCCTTCGACCCGTCTTGAGGCACTTATAGCGATGATCGTCGGAATGATCTTCTATATTTTTGCCTTCTTCAAAAAAACGGCTCCGCTTATAATCAAAATGAAAAACGACATTGCTCTCAACATCATAGATGCGGTCGGACTGTCGGTTTTCTGCATATCGGGCGTCAAGACGGCGATTGCGGCGTGCGGCGGCGGCAACATCCTGCTTCTGATAGTCGCGGGCAGTATAAGCGGCTGCGGAGGAAGCATCCTGCGCGATATTTTCACCGACAGTATTCCGACCGTCTTCCGCAAACATGTCTACATTCTCCCATCGATAATCGGATCGTCTGCATATGTGCTTCTTTATACAAGAGTTCCGCAGCTTGTCGCAATGATGGCGGGTATTGCGATCATAATTACAATAAGAGTCCTCGCAATCGTATACAAGTGGAATCTTCCGATTCCGCGTGAGGAGAAGGACAGATCGGCAAAATGACAGACAGAAAGAAAATACTTGCACTGCTCTGCGAGAACCGCAACAGTGCGTTGTCGGCGGACGCTGTCGCAGAAAAAACGCACACAACGACCGACGATGTGAAAAATGCGATCGGCTTCTTCCGCAAAAAAGGAATAATAATCGAAGAGCTTTCCGGATCGGAATATCGGATAACGGATGAAGGCATATTGTCGGTCGGTGCGGAAAAATGCCGCGAAAGCAATGGTAAAACCTTCGAATACGGTGAGATCGATTCGACAAATCTCTGCGCAAAACGTCTGTTTGCCGATCACATCGCATCGGCAGGAACGCTTATCACCGCAAGGTCGCAGACCGCGGGAAGAGGACGGCTCGGGCGGAGTTTTTATTCGCCCGCGGACACCGGACTGTACATGTCCGTGATTCTCGGTGCCGCCCCTTCGGGTGAAATCCCGGTCACAATGCTGTCGGCAACCGCCGCGGTTGCCGTGTCGATGACGCTCGAAGAGCTGTTTCCCGGGATTTCCCCCAAAATCAAATGGGTAAACGACATATACATCGACGACAAAAAGGTGTGCGGCATATTGTGCGAGGGAATCGTCGATCCCGTACTCCAGAGGATCGGTGCGGTGGTCGTCGGAATCGGAGTCAACATATCGACCGTGAACTTTCCGGACGACATTTCGAAAACGGCAGGCTCGGTCGGATCATCGCTGATCCCGAACGGCATGGTTGCCGCCGCAATATGCGACAGGCTGATCTCTCTTGCCGTATGCAATGACACCGATGATGTGATCGGCGAATACCGCAAACGGTCGATGGTGATCGGGAAAAGAGTCAGATTCGCCCGGTCGGGGCAGCCGTTTTGCACCGGAGAAGCAATCGGCATCGACCGTTTCGGCGGACTTATCGTCAGAGAGGACGAAAGCGGAGAAATCACCGTTCTGTCAACAGGAGAAATTACACTAAGACTCGGATAAAGGAGAAATGCATGAAGGACAAGATCACACCGAAGAAAATACGCCCGTCCTGCGATATATGCGAATTTTACGACTACGATGACGAGCTCGGCGAAAATGTATGCTCTGTTTCGCTTGACGAGGACGAACTTGCCGGATACATTGAAGGCAAGGACTGCCCCTATTTCAGATTTTACGACGAATACAAAAGCGTCCACAAGCAGATCTGACGCTTTATCCGCAAAACATAAAACCGTCCCGACAGACAATTGTCTGTCGGGACGATCTGCTTTATGTAAGCGTTGCTGTTTTAATTATTCAGCCTTGAATGTAACGTCCCAGAACTTTGCTTCAACAACCTTTGTTGCGATGCCGAAGTATATGCCGTAGCCTTCAAGGTCTATATCCCATGTGCCAATGAATATATCGTTGAGGTAACCTTCAACGGTACTTGCTGCGGTA
>CALBLD010000030.1 GCA_937895775.1 uncultured Clostridia bacterium | reverse complement strand
GGCAAAGCAGGCAGAGCTTGATGCCGCCGAGTATGAGGTTCAGGCAGGCGGAGGTGCCGTCTCGGTAAAGATAAACGGCAAAAAGGAGATTCTTTCAATGGAGATATCTCCCGATGTTGTTGATCCTGATGATATCGAAACGCTTTCCGACATAATCGTTGCCGCAGTCAATCAGGCGATCAAAAAGGTAGAATCAACCAATGAAACGGCGATGTCTGCAATAACAGGCGGTATGAATCTGCCCGGACTTAACGGTCTTTTCTGATAATGAGCGAGTATATCCTGCCGCTTGAACGGCTTGTGGAGCAGTTCGGGAAGCTTCCCGGCGTTGGCAGAAAGACAGCAACCCGCTATGCTCTCGCAATACTTGATCTTGACAGCGAAAAGGCAGAAGAGCTTGCCGATGCAATAATTGATGCCAAAAGGCGGATAAAAAGATGCCGCATATGCAACAATATATGTGAGGGCGATCTCTGCGACGTTTGTACGGATGAAAACCGCGAACCGATCATCTGTGTGGTTGAAGACGCACGGGCGGTTATGTCGATAGAACGGGTACGCGACTATCATGGTAAGTATCATGTTCTCGGGGGAGTGATATCTCCGGTAAACGGTGTCGGTCCCGAGCAGCTCAAAATAAAAGAGCTTTTGGCACGGGTAAACAATGAAGAGATAAAAGAGATAATCATTGCAACCAATCCGACGATTGAAGGAGAGGCAACGGCAATGTATCTCACAAGGCTTTTAAAGCCGTTTGACGTTAAAATATCAAGGCTTGCGTACGGTATACCGGTCGGAGCCGATCTTGAGTATGCAGATGAAGTGACCCTTTTCCGTGCTATTGACGGCAGAAGGGAATTGAATTAAAAGTGCATGTCGGTCGAATTTGTTTCGACCGACATGCACTTTTTTAAAAGAATGAAGTGTTGCCTTTTGCAGTGTCAACAACGAGAGATATGAACTCGCGTATAAGAAAATGAGGAAGGAGCATCGCAGGCATGGATGCGGGAATGCCCGATACGTTTTTAACTCCGCATTTTCTTGCAATGGCTTTCGCACGGAAAATGTGAAAATTGTTACTGATAACCGCAACACTCGGATTCTCGTTGCCGATCATTGCCATGCTGTATTTTATGTTTTCGGAGGTTGATGTCGAGCGGTCTTCGATTATTATCCTGTCTTTGTCGATGCCGCGCCGCAGAAGTCCGTTCCTTATGCATTCGGCTTCGCTGATAATCTCATCCTGACCCTGTCCGCCGGAAGCAATGCAGATGCTGTCCGGATTGTTACTCAGATATTCGTATGCAGCCTGTATTCTTCTCTCAAGTGCGGGTGACGGCCAACGTTTGTATACACGCGCACCGAGAACGATTACATAATCGACTTGCTTTGAATTTCTGTCTGGAAAAAATCCGCTTATGATACAGGCTTCAACCGTCAGAAAAAACAACAGACAGATTGCGAAAATCACACCTGCGGTAATAATGACTGACCGCGGAACACGTATGATTTTGTCCTTGTATAACTGTTTCAACAGCAGAAAGAGAATTATACATGCCGAAAAAAACAGCCAGATGTATAAAATCGAAATCGAAAATCCGCCGTACAATCCCGCCGCAAAATAGTACGAGGTAAACAGAACCGAAATAACGGTCAGAATGATGTTGGGAACTGTCCCGAAAAAAGCGGCTCTTATAAATATCAGTGTTTTTTGTAATTTTTTAGCCATGATTATATTATGTACGATCAGCCGAGATCGCCGATAACAATCTCACCGTTCCTTCCGCCTTCGACAAGCGGATAATACGAAACCGGTGTGTCACCGAGCCAGAGTTCAAAATAACATGTGTGGTCGTCTGTGTATCCTTGTTTTCCGCCGCCTGTTGCGATCTGCGCGCCTTTTTCAACAATGTCGCCGACCTTTATCGTTGAAGTGTCGAGACAATAGTATACCGATCTGAGACCGAGTCCGTGATCGATAACCACGGTAAGACCGCCCATGACGGTATTTCCGACATAGACGACTTTGCCGCTGTTCGATGCGTAAACCGGCTGGTTTTTATAGCAAACCCATGCTATTCCGTTTGAAATATGCTTTTCTTCCTCGGTACCGTTGTTTACCGTGTCGCCGAAACGCGCACGGTTCTGCTTTTCGTCAGGGGTAAGGAATGAACCCGAAAAGTATACCTTGTCCTCGCACGGCAGTCCCGCAATAAGTTGCCTGAAAGCGTCAAAGTTGGCTTTTGATCTCGTTGTCATGTCAATTACGCCCTGGTAATTGTATTTTCGCTCTTTGACTTTTGCGGTGGAAGGCTTGACATCAAGATTAAGTTCGGTGGTTTTGTTAAGATAATTAACGGTTATTTTGTATGTTGTCCCCTTTTCCGGATCAAAAAGCGTGAACGGAATAAGCGTTCTTATGCAGTCGCCATCTCTGTAAAATACCGGATTGAATTTTATCTCCGGAATTACGGTTACTTTTATCTGAGACAGATCGTCGATCTCAATGTATTTTCCGGAGAGAACGACAAACTCACCCGATTCGATAGTGTTTTCGCCGAGCCAGAAGGCGGCGAGAGGATCAAACACAAAATCCGTAACGAAGCTGTATTTGATCTTTCCGCCCGAGCCGCTCCCGGAGAGCGGCTCCCATTCGGCACTGATTTCGATGTTTAACGTGATGTCGTCTTTGATATTCTTTCTGAAATAGTCACTGTCAAGAAATGCGTCCAGATTCCCGCTGAAAATCACATTTCCCGTCCCGTCGGTGACTTTTATTGTGGATTTGTCGGGCATGCGGCTGAACTTCGGGTCAAATGACCTGTATAAACATTCAACCCTGCCGTTTATATCGGCTGCTTCCGGCGAAACGTCGTGTCTGACATTGCTGTAGCTGTAATATGACCAGTCGCAGTTTTCCGGCGCGACCGTTTTTCCGTTGAGCGTAAGTACCGGAACAGATGATCCTTTGTAAAGGCTGGATGAAAAATCACTGTCAAGAAATGATATCGCGGCGGATGCGTTGATGATAAAGGCGTTGCCGTCGTGGTCAAGATAATAGCTGTTGCTCGGCTTTGCGGATGAGAAATAATATTTGTATTCGGATGTTAGATCGTAGCTGTAATATGTTACGGATATATATTCGCTGTCGGTCAGCTCTTCGGGGAGCGACGTTACCGACCGCGCAGAATCGTGAATCTCCATGAGAATGTCTATGAGCTTTTTTCCGGTATCGTCGGAGCGGTCGTATTTTGTGACAACTCCGTTCAGATCGCAAAATTCAAGTGAGGTTACCGAATTTTTCTCGACGGGTGCATCTTTTGCCGTTATGTAGGAACCGATGGCAAAATAAGTCGGTATGAACAGTAAGGCAACAGTAAAAGCAGTAATCAGTATTTTTTTTATTTTGTTTTTATCTTTCATCGGAATGCCCCGTCCTTTCACTCTGTGAAAAATATTTTATCATAGATTCTCCGCGAAATCAATATAATTATGTTAATAAAAAGATATTTTATGAAGAGAGTACACTTATGAAAAAGGCAGCCGCCCTTTTGTTTTCAATGTTGTTGATTTCAACGCTTATATCGTGTAAAAATGACTTTTTATCGTCTACCGATCTGCTGTGTGAACTTATCGCCGTACTTCCCGAGCACCCTGATTTCAGTATATATTTCAGCGGCGGCAGTGATGAACATTTTGTCGATGATAACAATATAAAAAAGCTTTTTAACGGAGTGAATCCGTGCGCGGTGGCGGCTGATTACGCATTCTGCCTTTCCGCCGACGATCGGTTGTTTGAAATATTTGTGTTCCGCGCGGAGTCTGCCGATCTTTCCGATGAACTTGACGCAATTCTCCGCAGACGTATAACCATGGTGCAGAAATCGGACGTTTATCTGTATGATGAAGAATGGTTTGAGACCGTTGTTGCATCTGCCGAAACCGTTTACAGACACGGATATGCATTTTTGCTTATAACGCCGTATAATCGGCTTCTTGCAGATACAATCAGAAAATCAGTGTAAAAAAGGTCATCCCCCGTTTTCCGACGGGGGATGAATGATTGAATGAATCAGAAGTCAGAGAAGAAATTGTTGTCTCCGTGACTGTCGCCGTTTTGGTCGGCATGAGTGTCGCCATGGTCGTTGTCACCGTGGTGATCTCTGTGATCGTGGTGGTGAGCCGCGGCTTCTTCGCGTTTTCTGCGCTCCTCTTCGGCTTTTTGCTGTTCGATGCGAAGCTCTTCGGCTTTGTTTTCCTCCATGCTCTTCCTGCGCTTTTCGTCCATCATCGCTTCAAGCTCTTCAATGGTCGGCTCGGGATCGTTATCCATGAGTGCGTTGAACTGGATCTCATCCATGGTCTCATTTTTGATCAGAAAAGCGGCAATCGATTCGAGCTTGCCTCTGTGTTCGTTTATGACCTTTTCGGCAACAGCATAAGCATCGTTGATTATGCGATGGATTTCTTCGTCGATAAGCGACGCAGTTTTCTCCGAGTAATTCTGCTCGTCGCTTATCTCACGTCCGAGGAATACCTCGGTGTGACCCGAACCGTATTGAATCGGCCCGAGTTTTTCGCTCATTCCGAGCTGTGTTACCATTTTGCGCGCTATTTCGGTTGCCCTCTGAATGTCGTTTGACGCACCGCCGGAAATGTCGTTGAAGAATACCGCTTCGGCAACTCTGCCCGCAAGCAGGGAAGCAATCTCGTTTCCGAGTTCGTTTTTGTATTCACTGGTCTTGTCGTCGTTTGGCAGATAGAGCGTGTATCCGAGCGCACGTCCGCTCGGGATGATCGAAATCTGATGAACCGGATCAAGTCCCGGCAGTATGTGGCGTACAACAGCATGACCTGCCTCGTGTATGGCGGTTTTGTATTTCTCGTCCTCGCTGATGTGCAGAGGCTTTTTTTGGGTACCGACCATGATCTTCATCTTCGAGTCTTCGATGTCGTTCATGCCGATAAGGCTCTTTCCGCGTCTTGCGGCAAGAAGTGCAGCTTCATTCAGAAGATTTGCAAGATCGGCTCCGGTAAATCCCGGTGTTCCTCTTGCGATGACTTCAAGATCAACGTCCTTCTCAAACGGTTTGTTTCTCGCATGCACCTTCAGTATCTCAACACGGCCGCGCAGATCGGGATAGTTTACCGTAACCTGACGGTCAAATCTTCCCGGACGAAGAAGAGCGGGATCAAGGATGTCGGGACGGTTGGTTGCCGCCATGACAATTATTCCTTCATTGCCGCTGAAACCGTCCATCTCGACAAGAAGCTGGTTGAGCGTCTGTTCGCGTTCGTCATGTCCGCCGCCGAGTCCTGCACCGCGGTGACGACCGACCGCATCAATCTCATCGATAAAGACAATGGATGCGGGATTCTTTCTTGCAGTGTCAAAAAGATCGCGCACTCTCGAAGCACCGACACCGACGTACATTTCAACAAAATCCGAACCGGAAATTGAATAGAAGGGAACACCCGCTTCACCGGCAACAGCCTTTGCAAGCAGTGTTTTACCGGTACCGGGAGGACCCATCAGCAGAACGCCGTGCGGTATTTTCGCACCGAGTTTTGTGAATTTGGACGGATCTTTGAGAAATTCGACGATTTCCTGAAGTTCCTGCTTTTCTTCGTCGGCACCGGCAACATCGGTAAAGCGAACCTTGTTTTTGTCCCCGGATACCGAAACCTTCGCACGCGCCTTGCCGAAGCTGTTTATTTTCGAACCCTTTCCGCCGCTTGCCTCTCTGAAGACATAGGCAAAAAGTGCAATCACGGCGATAATCACTATGATGTACGGAAGGAGCGAAATCCAGACGGGATATGTCGTCGGCTCTTTCAGATTGAACTTGACAAGCGGATTGCCGTTTTCGTCAAAGATGTAATTGTCGTAGCAATCGTTGTAGAATCTTTCGCGATCCTGGAGCGTAAAGCTTATCTTTCTGCCGTCGGATAAAACGAGCTTAAGCTCGTTTTGTCCGTCAAGTTCAAATTCCTTGACCGAAATTGCATTTTCGTCTTCGCTCTTTATGTTGCGGAAGTAGGTCACTATGTCCTCGTAGGTTACACTTTCGCTTCTGTCGCCGAGCAGATAATACGCGGCGAATACAAAAACAGCGAGAACGAGAACATAGATAATGAGTTTTTTAAAGCTTCCCTTCATAAATTCCTCCGTTTTCGTTTTTGTTTGGTCTGCTCTCAATAGATTTTTCTGTATTACGGTTCATAAAACAGTAGATGCTGATATCATCACCGCACGAAATATCATCGGTTGTTCCGTCACGGGCAGGGAAGCCCGGGATCCACAGAATATCCGAACTGTCGGTGATTATCGGGAGAATTTTTCTTGTTTCAATCGGAATTTTGCCGTCGCAGAAAAGTTTTTTGACTTTTCTCGTCATGTTTCCGAAACGTATGCGGTCTCCGTCCGCTCTTGATCTTGCAAAAAGATCATCGCTACATATTCTATCAGACCGAAATGTTTTGTGTATGGCTAATTTGTAAATAAATTGTTTTTCTTTTATAGATTTTTCTTCCGCATCTCCGATGTTTTTCCATATACATATATATGCATCTGCCTGCGGGATATAATTCTCTCCGCAGTGCAGTCTGATACGGTATCCGCGATCGTCGGTTCCGATGATGTCTGTCTTTTCAAAAACAAGTTTTTCGTTTTTTATCACTGCGGATATGCGGCACGGCAGATCAGTGCGGCTTCCTGATTTTCCTTTGCGTATAAGAGCGCAAAGCGCGTCAAGATGAACTGCGGATAGCGACTTGCCGCCGCTTATGCGGTGGAAACGGTCACCGATAAACCTGTAAAGGATTGCGTCGTGAAGTCCCGAAAGCTCTTTTATACTGTCCGTCTCTTTGTATGTTTCCGCACAGGCTTCGATATAATCGCAGTCGGTTCGCTGCGATCGGCAGAATCTGAGTGCGGCATCCGATGCCGACGGATTGATCTTTTTCAGCAGCGGGAGTATCTGACCTCTGATAAAGTTGCGGGTGTACGCTTCGTCGAGATTTGTTTCGTCTGTCACGTATCCGAGTCCGTTCTGCTCGGCGTAGTCGAGAATTTCGTCTTTGGTAAGCGGAAGCAGAGGTCTTATAATCTTACCACGTATCGGGGCAATGCCGCACCCGCCCTTTGACCCGCTTCCGCGGACTATGTTGAATATCAGTGTTTCAAGATTGTCGTCGGCATGATGCGCAACGGCAATCCGGTCTATGCCCTTTTCAACCCGGTATTTTTCAAGACAATCGTAACGCATGTCTCGGGCAACCTCTTCAAGTCCGCGTTTCTGCTTTGCGGCAGCCGACGGAACATCGATCCGCGCATATCCGAAATCAACACCGAACTGCTTGCAAAAACTTTTGCAGAACTCAAGATCTCTGTCGGCTGTGTCTCCGCGTATTCCGTGATGAACATGGAAAGCGTGAAGTCTTATCCCGCTGTTTTTGCAGCAGATCGATAAAATATGCAAAAGCACAACAGAATCAGCCCCTCCCGAAAAGCCGACGACGATCGATCCGCAATCGGAAAGAAGCTGTTTCTGTTCAATAAATTCGTTAACCTTGTCAAAAGATTTTCCTTGTGGCTCAAAGCTCATGAGGAAGGTTCCTCTCTGTTTTCAAGCGTGGTGAACTTGGTGTATTTGCCGAACCAACCCACTTCAACCTTGCCTGTTCCGCCGTGACGGTTTTTGGCGATGATAACCTCCGCCGTGTTCTGCTTTTCGGGGTCATCTTTGTAATATTCGTCACGGTAGAGGAATAATACGACATCGGCATCCTGCTCGATCGCACCCGAGTCACGCAGATCGGAAAGCATAGGACGTTTGTCTGTTCTTGATTCGGGTCCGCGCGAAAGCTGCGCACAGCATATAACCGGTACGCGAAGCTCTTTTGCCATAACCTTGAGATTACGCGAAATGTCGGCAACCTCCTGAACGCGGTTTTCGATTTTTCTGTCCGATTGCATAAGACCGAGATAATCGACAACGACAAGACCCAGATTTTTAACCCGTCTGAGCTTGGATTTCATTCCGGTGACCGTGATGTTGGTTGTATCGTCAATGTATATTTCGGTTTCGGCAAGAATGGAAGATGCGTCCGCAAGCTTTGACCAGTCATCGGTGGACAGCATGCCGCTCCTCATTGTGTTGCTTTCTATGAGTGCTTCCGATGAGAGCATTCTCGATACAAGCTGTTCCTTTGACATTTCAAGTGAGAAAATGCAGACGGTTTTGTTGGATTTCTTTGCAACATTGGTCGCAACATTGAGCGCAAATGATGTTTTACCCATGCCGGGGCGCGCACCGACAAGGACAAGATCGCTTTTTCCCATACCGACAAGAACATTGTCGAGCATCGAGAATCCTGTCGGAACTCCGACTGCTTCTTCCTTGTTGTCGGCAACATCTTTTATCTGCTGATATGTGCCGAGAATAACGTCACGTATGTGGGAAAAATCGTGTTGCTCTTTGGTCTGAGCTATTTCAAATACCTTTGCTTCCGCCTGATTGATTATATCGGACGCACTGTCCTGCGCCGAATACGCATCCTCCGTGATCTCTTCGGTTACCTTGATAAGACGTCGGAGGAGACTTTTGTCGCGTACTATCGTCGCATAATCCTTTATGTTGCTCGTTGAAGGAACGGTGTCTACCAGCGTGTGGATATAACTTTTGGATTGTTCGGAATCGTATACATTGTTCTGAACGAGAACATCCATAAGCGTCACCGGGTCAATGCGACGGCTTTGCAGAAAGAGACGCTGCATCGCCGAATAAATCTCACGGTGTTCGTCAATGTAGAAATCATCGGCGGTGATAATGGTGGCTATTTCGTTCAGTGATTCCGGATCAATAAGGATCGATCCGAGTACCGATTGCTCCGCTTCAAGGGAAAACGGAAGTTTTCTGACTGATATGTCGGTTGCCATAAAGCCTGTTTTCTTTCCTTTTTGTTTATTTTACGTTGTGTACTTCGACCTTGATCTTTGCGGTAACGTCCGGATAAAGCTTGATATCAAGTGTGTAGATTCCGTAATTCTTGATCGGCTTGTCAAGGAGTATCTTCCTTTTGTCAATTGCGACTCCGAATTTCTGTGTGAGCTTTTCGGCAATTTCCTTGGATGTTACCGATCCGTAAAGCTTTGTGTCGCTGCCGGAAGCAATGGCAAAATCAATCATTGTTCCGTTGAGCTTTGCGGCAAGCTTTTCCGCTTCCGCACGCTCGGTTGCAAGCCTGAACTGCTGTGCTTCGTTCTTGCTTTTTATTTCGTTCAACGCCTTTGCATCAGCCTCTATTGCAAGCTTCTTCGGGAAGAGAAAATTACGGGCATATCCGTCGGATACGTTGATTATGTCTCCTTTTTTTCCCTGTGATTTGACGTCCTGTGTTAAAATTACTTTCATAAGTGTACCTCTTTTCTGTTGTTTATCTGACTTTTGACAGTGTTTTTCAGTCGTTTTCAACCTTGTTCAGTTCTTCGTCAAGGAATTTGTCAATCGATGATTTAAGTGCTTCGACTACCGAACCGATGTCGGCATAACCCTCCGGTTGTGCGCCTGCGGCGTTGAAGTGTCCGCCGCCTCCGAGCCTGCGCAGGATGGCTTCGACATTGATGTCACCTGATGATCTTGCCGATATCCTGAAGCTTTTTCCGAGCCGGAGAACAACAAAGGATGCCTCTGTGTTTTCGACCGTGAGAAGCCTGTCGGCAATCTTTGCACCGAGCGTTATGTCCGATTCGACATTGTCGTCCATGTCATTGCGCGCAATCATAATGTGATCGCGGTAGGGTGATTTGTCTATAACGAATCTGGATTCGCGCGACATTTCGTTCAGATCGGTTCTGAACATGTCATATGTCTCCGCAGGATCGCCGGTTCCTCTTAAATATCTTGCCGATTCAAACGTTCTGACACCGGTATTGATAACAAAGTGCTTTGTGTCAAGCACGATGCCGGCATACATCAGATTTGCTTCCTGCGACCGCAGTAATTTGTCATCGACCTGTTCGATAATCTCGGACACAAGCTCGCATGCCGATGAAGCCGACGGTTCAATGTAACTCAGCAGCGGGGTAGTGGTAAATTCTTCGGTCATTCTGTGATGATCGATGTATACTATGTTGCCGATTCTGTCAACAAGCTCGGGAACTTCGAGTTGAAGCCTGTTGTTTACATCGCAGATGATAAGCAGTGTGTTTTCTCCGATAAGATCAAATGACTGGGTCGGGGTGATAAAGATGTCGTTATATTCGCTGAGACTGCTCAGAATGGGGAAGCATTTCGCAATATTCGGGCAGTTCCGATCAATGATAATGTTGCACGGAATACTGAGATGCATGCATAACCTCGCAATGCCGACACAGGATCCGATGCTGTCAAAGTCGGGATTGCGGTGTCCCATTATAAGAACATTTTCCGATTTGCAGATGTACGCCGACAGCGCACGTGCAATCGTCTGCGATTTTACCGATGAACGCTTTTGGGACGTTTTGGTGATGCCGCCGAAGTAATAGCTGAACCTGTCGGTTTTGACGATAGCCTGGTCTCCGCCTTTTGCAAGGGCAAAGCGGAGAGCGGAATAAGCATTGTCGCGCTTTTCGCTGATCGTGGTTCCGACATTCGAGGTTCCGACAGAAATGGTAATCGGCAGATAGTTTGCGCCGATCCTGATTTCTCTTATCTTGTCAAGTATGTCGAACTTGTTGTCGATGAACAGCTTGAGATATTTCGCCTTGTAAAGCATTATATACTTGTCTCTCTCATAGCTGATAAGTATTCCCGAGACACTTGCCGCCCAGTCGTAGAGTATCTTTTCGGCATCCGCGGTTGCACTGCCGAGATGATCCTTTTCGATCTGTGACAGCTCTTCGAGGTTGTCAATGTAGATATACGCTATGAGTGTGTCGTTATCGGCAAGTTCCTGCTTTTTGTTTTCAAGCTCGGTAACGTCATACCACACCGTTATATAGAGCGGATCGTCAGCCCCGTTCAGCAGTAAACCGTCTATGCTGTAGTTTTTTCCGTCGACCGTAATGAGACATTTCTTTCCGCTGTCTATGGTTGATTTGACCGAATCAATGCCGATGTCGGCAATGTCCGAAAATTTCCGTGTGTTTGTTCCGGCATTGTCGGATATTTTTCTGAATGAACTGTTTCCCCATCGGATGACACCGTGCAGATCACACGCCACAATCGGAGCGCTTACGGAGTTATAGAGAAGCGCGTTTATGTCCTGCGTATAATTCCTGGCAATGTCGGGTATCGTTCCGGATGAAATGCGCCTTTGGTCGATAATCGTGAAAATCAGTGTCACCGCAAGAATGTAAAG
>CALBLD010000029.1 GCA_937895775.1 uncultured Clostridia bacterium | reverse complement strand
AAAACTGATAAAGAAAACATCTCTTGTTGCAAAATATGGCGCGGGAGCAACGGTAAAACTGTCGCTTGTAACAAACGGAAATACAGTCTGGACATATATCGACGGGGTCTGCCTCGTGATGAGAGATAAACTTGAATTTTACGGAACCGAGTGCGGCGTCAGATCGGATGCTGAGGGTGCGGTAATTTCGAAAATCTCCGTGACAAATCAGACTGTTCCCGAAAAAGCCGATATCGTAATATGGGGACATTCTCATATGCAGCTCTGGAAAAACTATGCAACGCATCTGAAAGGACGCGGGACTGTCGTCAATATGGGAATCGGAGGTTCGAATACTCCGTATTGGGTACAGATTGCGGATGAAGTGTCCTCCTACGGTGCCGATACAATGATAGTCATGAGCGGTTCGAATGATCTTCCGAATACAACCCCGTCGGTAACCATGCGCTATGTCAAAAAGGCGTTTGACCTTATGCGGAACGCAAATCCGAAGCTGAAGGTAATAATGATAACCGAGTGGCTCCAGCCGAAGAGACTTGAGCTTGCCGATGAGGTAAACGAGTATAATAATCTTCTCGCACTTTATCAGAAGGAAAATTCGGATTGGTTCACTCTCGTTGACGCATATGATATCGTTCTGCTTCCGGACGGTTCGCTCAATAAATCGATCTTTATAGATGTGTACCATATAAACGATTCGGGATATGAGACCCTGCAGAAGAGGATCAATGACGCGCTCGACGGAAAATATAAATATGATCCGGATATAAAACCGGTTCAGTCGGAGGACCCGGATATTCTGTATAATGTTGGCTCGCCTGACGGAATAAAGATCGATACCGATGCACAGGGAAATAAAACGTATACATCACTGCTTCCCAACCAGCTCATAATGTTCAGAAATATTGAGTTTACCGGCGGAACGATCGAATTTGACATGACGGTAAATGCGACCGCCGACGAGCATTTCTATAAATGCTCAAACGGAGTGATATTCGGCGCAGACACCCTCGAAGCAGGTCATAATTTCGGTCACTATTATGTGTTCGGCAGATGTCCGTGGGGATCAATGACAGGGTATTCGAAGGACAGCCCCGATTTTCTCTGGGAGGATAATGCCAAGGGAAAGATCGGAATAGCCGTGGGTGAAAAACAGCATTATAAATTTGTCTGGGACAGCGAAAAATATACTGTTTCGATGTATGTTGACGGAGTTCTTGCCGCAACAAACCGGCTTACGAGACATTTTAACGGCAGTTATGTCGGAATTTATTTCGACGCAGCCGGCACGGTAATTTCGGGACTCAGCTTCAGCGAAAATAAGTAAAAAATAAGGATATGTTATGAAAAAGAATGTTGTGAAAAAATGCCTGATTACCGCCCTTTCA
Source organism: uncultured Clostridia bacterium (assembly GCA_937895775.1). Taxonomy (GTDB): domain Bacteria; phylum Bacillota; class Clostridia; order Oscillospirales; family CAG-272; genus CAKSQF01. The sequence continues at coordinate 4,281 of CALBLD010000029.1, read as the reverse complement.
GCGATGGCACTTGTTTTTGTCATTGCCTCATGCGGCAATAAAACAAATGACAGCATAACAACCATCACGGATCTGACGAAAAGTGCGGGCGTGACGTCTGCCGTCGGTTCGCAGTCGGGAGCGCAGACAACAGCTCCTTCTACGAATGTGACGGGTGATGGAAAAACATCCGATCCCGCTGCACGGACATCCGAACCGATAACGACCGAAGAACCGTCGGTCACGACCACGACCGCAAAACCACCGGTAACCACCACAACGGCAAAGCCGCGCGTTACTACCACGACCGCAAAACCGCGTGTCACAACCACGACCGCAAAACCGAGGGTTACTACCACAACGGCGAAGCCGCCCGTCACCACCACAACCGTGAAACCGTCGGTTACGACTACTGCGGAGAAGCCTCCGGTCACAACGACCGTGACCCAACCGGTTACAACAAAACCGTCCGGATGGGGACCGCTTAAACCGCTTACATAGGTAATTACATAGGTGAAAAAGAGATCCGAAAATGTTTTTTCTGAAAAATAGCAAAAAAGCAATAAAAGAATATGTAATTATGACGGCGGGAGTTGCCCTTATGACCGTCGGAGTTTACTTCTTCAAAATACCCAACGGATTTTCAACAGGCGGAGTGAGCGGCGTCGGTGTCCTGCTCGGCAGGATAACGCCGCTTTCGCCCGCAACGCTTATCGCCGTTATAAACTTCATTTTGCTGATTGTCGGTTTTGTTTTTCTCGGCAAGGGAACGGGAATCAAGACCGTATACTGCAGTCTGATGTTTTCGGCACTGACATTTTTGCTTGAAAAAACCGTCGTACTTGAAGGTCCGCTGTCCGATCAGCCGTTTCTTGAGCTTGTTTATGCGATATTGCTTACCGGAATAGGCTCCGCAATGATGTTCAACTGCGAAGCGTCGTCGGGAGGAACCGATATAGTCGCACTGATCCTGAAAAAGTACACAAAGCTTGATGTCGGCAAGGCACTTCTGTGTACCGACTGCATTATAGCCGTGAGCTCGTTTTTCGTGTTCGATGTAAAAACCGGACTGTTTTCGGTGCTCGGACTTTTTGCGAAGGCTTTTCTTGTCGATGAAATGATCGATAAATTCAACAGCTGTAAATATTTTATAATCATTACCTCGCATCCCGAAAAGATTATGGATTACATAATAGAAAGGCTTCATCACGGTGCGACCGTGAACGAGGCGTTCGGTCAGTATACGCATGAAAAAAAGTATATGATACATACGGTCTGTAAACGTATGGAAAGTATTCAGCTGCGCAAATACGTCAAAAGCATCGATCCCGGGTCGTTTATAATAGTGACAACAAGCAGTGAAATTATAGGAAGAGGCTTCCGATCGGTCTGACGACCGCCCGGGGCTTCTTTTTTCTGACCGGTACTTGACTTTTGAGGTGTAAAATGATATAATTACAGTGAATACAGTGAAAAAGGAGAGCCGGTATGGCAAAGAAAACGACTGTAACCGAATACGGAAATGACAGCATAGAGAGTCTCAAAGGGGCAGAGCGTGTGCGCAGAAAGCCGGAGGTGTACCTCGGAACAAGCGGACTTGAGGGCTGCGAGCATGCTTTTTTTGAGATTCTTGCCAATTCACTTGATGAATCCCGTGAGGGCTACGGAAACATTATTTCCATAACGGTCTGGAACGATAAGTCGATACAGGTAGAGGATGACGGCAGAGGAATCCCGATGGGCTGGAACGAAAAGCAGGGAAGGTATAACTGGGATCTCATCTTCTGCGAACTTTACGCAAGCGGAAAATATAAAAATAACAGCGGCGGCTCTGCGTATAAATATTCCCTCGGTACAAACGGTCTCGGTGCCTGCGCGACCCAGTGCTCAAGCGAGTATATGGACGTTTTTTCGTATGCGGGCGGCAAGGTGTCCGAAATGCATTTCAGAAAAGGCGAACCGATCGGTCAGCTTGCGGTTGCCGATATGCCGAAAAACGGGAAAAAGCACGGTACGGTCATAAAATGGCGCGCCGATCTTGAGGTATTCAAATCAATAGATATTCCGAAAAGCTATTTCGTTGAGACTCTGAAAAAGCAGGCGGTCGTAAATGCGGGAGTCCGCTTTGTCCTTAAATTTGAAGGTGAAGACGGTCAGTTTTCGGACGATGAATTTTACTACGAAAAGGGAATAGAGGAGAGAGTACGTGAGCTTGCTTCCGGTAAGGCGATCACCGAACCGGTGTTTATAACAAAGGAAACAAGCGGAAGGGATCGTGAGGATCTCCCCGAATACAAACTTCTTATAGAAGCCGCATTCTGCTTCACCGATGCGACCGTAAGCGCGACCGAATATTATCATAATTCGAGCTGGCTTGAATACGGCGGATCGCCGGAGGATGCGACAAAAGCGGCGTTTCTGTATGCCGTCAACAAATATCTGAAAGATAATAATAAGTATAAAAAGAACGACAGCAAAATAAATTTCGCTGATATAGACGAATGTCTGGTGCTCGTAACAAGCAGTTTTTCGACCGCAACCTCTTATGAAAATCAGACCAAGAAGAAGATCGATAACGAATTTATCAAACAGGCGATGACCGATTTCTTCAAGCAGAAACTTGAGGTTTATTTTACCGAGAATCCGTCGGATGCCGAAAAGATTGCGGCACGTATACTTGCCAATAAAACGATACGTGAAAGCGCAAGCGCGGCAAGGGATATTACAAAGAAAAAGCTGATCGGTGCAACTGATGTCGCAAACCGTGTCGAAAAATTCGTTGCATGCAGATCAAAGGATCCCTCACTTCGTGAACTGTATATCGTTGAGGGAGACAGTGCGCTGACCTCCTGTAAGCTCGGCAGATCAGCCGAGTTCCAGGCGATAATCCCGGTAAGGGGTAAAACGCTGAACTGTCTTAAAGCAACATACGAGCGTATCATGAAGAATGATATAATCACCGACCTTCTCAAGGTTATCGGCTGCGGGGTTGAGATCAAGCATAAGGAAAAGGATGTCGCAAACTTCAATCTTGATATGCTCCGTTGGAGCAAGGTCATAATCTGTACCGATGCCGACGAGGACGGATATCAGATACGCGCACTTCTGCTGACGCTCTTTTACAGACTTCTTCCGACACTCATAAAGGTCGGAAGGGTATATATAGCGGAATCTCCGCTTTTCCAGATAGATACAAAAAATGATACTTTCTTCGCTTATGACGAAAAGGAACGTCAGGAGATAGTCAAAAAGCTTGAGAAAGACAATCTGAAATATACCATACAGAGATCAAAGGGACTCGGAGAAAATACCCCCGAAATGATGTGGGAGACAACGATGAATCCGGCAACGAGAAGGCTTATCCGCGTTTGTGAGGCAGATGCCGCAGAAACGGCAAAAATGCTTGATATACTTCTCGGAGATAATCTTGAAGAGAGAAAAGAGTATATTTCGAAAAACGGATATAAATATATGACGGAAGTCGATGTCTGAAAAACGCAGACGGAGGTTTGTACTCTATGTTGCAATTTATATACGGCAGAGCAGGGAGCGGAAAGTCTACCCTGCTCTTTGACAAGATCGGGAGCCTGACCGAAAAGGGAGAAAAGGTATTTCTCATAGTTCCCGAACAGCATGTGTTCGAGACCGAAAAAAAACTCTGTGTCGAAGGACGAGGCGGTCTTAATATTGAAGTTGCGGGCTTTCGCCGTCTTTCCAATATGATCTTCCGTAAATTCGGAGGACTTTGCTATCACTATATCGGAAAAGGCGCAAAGCTCATAGTAATGTGGAGAACGCTTCGTCGGCTTGAAGGATTTTTGTCCGAATACGCTGCCGTTTCAATCGACGATCTGTCGCTTCTGAAAATGCTGCAATCCACGGTCGAAGAGTTTCAGCGGTATAATATTACTCCCCGGATGCTTGAAAAAGCGGCAGCCGGGCTTCCGTATGAGGATGAAAAACTCAGACGTAAACTGCTTGATCTTTCCCAGATCACAACGCTTGATCTGGCACTTCTTCATGATAATTACGATAATCCGGAAGAGGATCTCAGCCGAGCGGCAAAGCTGCTCGATGAGCATGATTTTTTCGGGAATACCACCGTTTTCTTTGACGGATTTCAGCGTTTTTCTCCGTCGGAACTTGAAATTGTAAAAAATGTGTTCAGACAGGCAAAGGACGTTTGCATTACGATCCCCTGCCTGCCCGGAGACAGATCGGAAATGACCGATAATATAAGAAAAAGCGAGCGGATGCTGAAAAGGACGGCATCGGATGCGGGATGTCGCCTTGCCCCACCGA
>CALBLD010000028.1 GCA_937895775.1 uncultured Clostridia bacterium | reverse complement strand
CTCTGCGCACCGCAAAGCGCGGTGCCGCCGAGATATCTTTCCTCTCCGGCTCGTCGTCGATTATCTGACTTTCGTACTCGCTTCGTCTCCGCTTGAATTCCTCTATATCGATCAGACCGTTCACGTACAGCTCCGTGAGACGGTCGATTTTTTGCATTATCTGCTTCCTGTTACCTTTACGCGGCGCACCTGCCGCGTTTTCTTTTTTGGCTTCGGCAACATTGAGTTCGTACTGCTCTATAAGCGTGTCTATATTATCGAGCAGATACCGCTCCACCTTTTGCTCGCTTGTGTTGTGCCGGTTGTCACAGGTCAGATTCTGATATGCCGCACCGCAACGGTAGTATGTGAATTTGCGCTCCTTCGGCGAGCTTCCGCTCAGCGTACGACCGCACCTTGCGCATTTCAGCAGTCCCGAGAAGATATACACCTTGCTCTCGGGACCCTTCGCCTTTATGTTACGATCAAGCCCTTCCTGCACTGCGGCGAAAAGCTCATCCGGCACGATCGGCGGGCAGTAGTGCGGATTGTCACGGTATCGCCCGGTATAAATCTCCTTGCGCAGTGTCGTCAGTATGCGGTCATAGGTGAGATAGATGCCGTACTTCTGCCGCATCTCGAGCATGACAAGTCGCACCGAATATTTGCGCATGAATGTTTCGAAAAAGTCCCTTACCATCGGGGCATCGTCGCTCGGAACGAGCCGCTTGTCAACGATTTTGTAGCCGAGCGGCGGAACGCCCGTCACAACAAACCCCTCTCTGATCCGGTTTGCGAAAACGTCCTTGATTCTGTCCGAATCCTGATCGCACTCCTGCTCGGCGATCGCAAGGCGGAGGTTGATCATAAGCCTGCCGTTTGTCGTTGTCGTGTCGTACTCTTCCTTGACCGCAGACCATCCGCAGTCTGCCGGATCGAGAAATTCGTGCATCATGCGGTGATAGTCGTAGACGTTGCGGAAAAAGCGGTCGAGACGCAGTACGACGATGTGATCGACGATCTTCGACTGCACGTCGTGCATCATTTCCATGAAAGCGGCGCGCTTGTAAAGGTCTTTGCGTGCCGTTATGCCGCGATCGACATAGAGCTTTACGAGCCTGTAACCGCATCTGCGGCAGTAATCTTCGATGTCGGTGCGTTGCGATTCGAGCGACAGACCCTTCTGCGACTGCTCTTCGGTCGATACGCGGATATATCCCGCAACATTTTTCTGCGGCATGGCTCGGCTCCTTTCGGGTTTATTTGCGGAATTTTGCGGAATTTTGCGGTAAGTTGCGGTAAGTTGCGGTAAGTTGCGGTAAGTTGCGGAATTTTGCGGGGTTACCTCACGGGACCCATGAAATATACCGCCTTGCCGAGGCAGTGTATCTGATCGAGCTGGCTGTTGTGATATACGAGCGGGTCGTATTTGAGGTTTTCCGGGATAAGCGACACGGTTTCGCTTTCTTTATTGTAAAATACACGTTTGAGCGTCACCTCGTCATCTATGACGACTGCGGCAATCTCGCCGTTTTCGACGGTCGGCATCTGTTTTATAAATATGATATCGCCGTCGTATATGCGCGCGCCGATCATCGAATCGCCCTTTGCGACGACACAGAAGTCGGCATCAATGTCACGGTCGGCTATCACGTAGCTGTCATGCTCTTCGACGGCAAGTATCGGCTGACCGCATGCGATTTTGCCGAGCAAGGGGAATCTTCTCGGGTTTATGCGGCGCACGTTCTTTAATTTTGACAGGTCGATCACGTCCTCGTCGGGGGCGGGGCGGGAATCGTCGTCCCAACCGAGGAGATATGACGGACTGACACCGAAATAATCCGCCATTTTCTTTATCGAACTTCTTTTTATATTTTGCACAAGACCGCTTTCGTATTTGCGAATCGCTGACTTCTGAACCCCTATGACATTTCCGAGTTCTTCTTGTGTAATTCCTTTTTTTATTCGCAACTGCTTTATGCGTTCTCCCATGTTACTCATATCGGCACCTCCGGATGATTTCATTTTAGCACAAAGTTTCTTAAAAATCAAGCGGGTTTGAAAAAAAAGAAACTTTTTTTGAAAACCCTCTTGACAACTGCAAAAAGCAGTGATATACTGTAAGTGTCTTAAAAAGACACAATGCAAAGGGAAGGAGTTTTACGCATGAATAAAAAGATGCTCGAGAGTAAAATGAAGTTGTTTGGCGATACCAACGTCACTCTCGCAAAGGCGATTGAAATCTCGCCGCAATCACTATCGTCAAAGAAAAACGAGACGCACGGCAAAGAGTTTACGCAAAGCGAGATATTGAAAATCAAAAGGCGATACTCGCTCTCGCCGACAGAAATCAACGATATTTTTTTTGCAAATTAAGTGTCTTAAAAAGACACGCCAACCGAACGGGTAACTAACCACAACACACAGGGAGGAAGAAAATGAAACTCACAGCAAATGAAAAAAGAATAGTAAAAATAGTGTTCGGCGAACTGCTTAAAAAGCCGTATTCGGAACTTAATTGTTTTCTCGGGAGTCTCACAATAGAGGAAATGCAAAAACTTTATTCAAAATTGAGATTTGAGCAGTATTGCGACGAACGCGGCATCAATTACGAGGATATGACCGAGGATGATTTTATTTCCGCCGAAGAAGAAATGGCAAACGAGTATTACGGCGATTGCGACGACGAATGAATACAACGCCGAGCGGGGCGAGATGGAGTTGAAAGGAGCAGAAATGAGAAAGATATTGTTTAGAGGAAAACGGGTAGACAACAATGAATGGGTTTACGGCTTTTTGTCGAAGAGCCGTGGCAACAACCATTTTCTCTCGCTTTGCATCGACCACGAGGAAAATGGTGTTATGCTGTCCTCCATTGTTGAGCCAGAAACCATCGGTCAGTACACGGGGCTGACCGATAAGAACGGCAAGAAAATTTTCGAGGGGGATATTGTAAAATGCACTTCAAGATTCGATGCGAAAGATATGGTCGTGATTTTTGAAACTGCAGAATTTCACCTTGTTGATTGCCAAAGATATAAAAACTATACGGAATGCTGCGGTTATAGATATTTTGGAACGCTGGAGACAGAAGTCATTGGCAACATCCACGACAATCCCGAACTGGCGGAGGCACTGCCATGACGGAAAAATTGAAGTCCTGCCCATTCTGCGGGGAAAATGGCAGTGTTACATTCAACACAGTTAACGGCTTTGTCCCGTTTTGCACAAACGACAATTGCCTTTTGAATGAACTTGATATTGGATTTGATACAGAGGACGAAGCTGTTGAAGCATGGGACAGGAGACAAGCAATGTTTGACTTTGCAGAAGCGACGAAAGAGATGTCAGCGGTAGAAATATTGAATTATTATCGTAATTTATATTACGCAGAACCGCAAGTTACGGAAAGAGGCATTATTGCAAATGCTATCAATGATTACCTAACCGCCGATGTCGTTGAAGTTGTGCGGTGTAAAGACTGCAAATATTGGGACGCTGTTAAAAATAAGAAATACAAGGATGTCGGCATTTGCACTCCGCCGAGAAAAGACCTTGGCGGGTATTGCGTGCGCAGAGGAGCTACAAACTGTAACGATTTTTGCAGTCAAGGAGTGAGGTGACCGAATGCGTATAAGATCAGGCACGCGGATTATTGTCGACAGTGCCGTAAACGGCAGATTTTCTGCCGTTGCGGCGGGAGATTTCGACACCGACAAGGACGAGCGTTATCCGGTAACGACGCTCGAGACGGTGAAAAACATCGTCAGAACGTGGTCGCCCGGCGAGAGAATCCCATGCATGCGCGGGATAAGCCGGATAACGGTCATAGAAACCGGACATTGAAAATAAAATGGAATCGAAAAACGAAAGGAGATTTACATCACTATGGAAATGATCGGAACACTTGACATGAACAAAGTCGCAAAGGCACTTGAGAAAATCTTTCAGGGTCGCGGCTACAACGTGACCGTCAGCTACCGTCTGCGCAAGGACGCAAAAAAGGACGGGGACGGAACGACCGACGTGGAAAATGACGTGAAAAATGACGAAAAAAAGGACGCGGACGTGAAAAATGGTGACGACGTACAGGGAGACCGAACAGGTGAAGTGCCGCACATGCGGCAAAGTGTTTGATGCGGACGAGGTGATCGAACGGGAACGCTCCTTTGACGGCGAATACTGGGGCATGCCGTTCGTCCGGAGGTACGCTGTCGATATCTGCCCTTACTGCGGCGACATTGACAGCATCGGCGATTTTTACCCCGACGACGATGACGACGACGGGGAAGAGGAAGAAGAATAAAACAAAGCAAACGGGAGGAAAGAAAAATGGCAAGGAAATATCTTACCGACGAGGAAGTCGAAAAGGAGATCGAGCGGCTGTCACAGTCGGAGGCGGTATCGCTCGCACGAAGAGAGATCAGGCTCAAATACCGCCGCAGGCAGCGGCTTTACACCCTGCGCGATCTCGAAAAGCGGGGCAGGGAACTTATTGCGGCGGGGATCACCCGCGAAATGCTCGACGACGTATGCGACGGGGACGAGCTTTGAAGAAAGGGGACGTAAAAGACAATGGATATAATGAGAATGGGCAAAAACCCGAACTTTCTCGGCTCGTGGGATCTTGACGACATCCCCGGACGGGTACTGACCTTAACGATTGCCGACATCTCCGACGAAGAGGTCGTATCGAACGGCAAGACGGAGGTCTGCACGGTCTGCCGCTTTGCGGAAGATTACAAGCCGATGATTCTGAACATCACCAACAAGAAGCGGATCGCAAAGCTTTACAAGACCAAGCAGACCGAGAAGCTTCTCGGCAGGCGGGTATCGATAACGACCGAGCGGGTCAAAGCCTTCGGCGACATTTACGATGCGCTCCGCATCGTGCAGAAGCTTCCGCCCGACAAGGCACCGGAGAAGATCGTCTGCGAAAACTGCGGCTCTGAGCTTGCTCCGGTCGGAAGGCTCACACCCGCCGAACTTGCAAAGTACACACGCACAAAATACGGACGCTGTCTGTGTTCGGCATGTGCGACCGCCGCCGCAAATACGACAACGGTCGCAAGCGGGGACAAAAAGGAGACTAACTATTAAATGTCAAGTGCTAAAATGAAAAAAGTAAAAAAATGCGCCGCCCTAGACAAACAGCATACAGATGCTGAGAAAAGACAGCGA
>CALBLD010000027.1 GCA_937895775.1 uncultured Clostridia bacterium | reverse complement strand
TGAAAATGAGGCCGGGGGTACCGGTGTACTCGCCGTTACCGTATTTTTCGATGTATGTCGCGGTGTTTCCGTTGTATACAAGAAAAGCAAAGGGGACAAAAACCGTGAAGCTTATAAAGAGGAAGAGCATCTGGAGCAAATCGCTTTTTTTCATTTTACCGATCCTTTCTTTCCTGTCGGCAGATTACCGGAGAATGTCCCCGAGCGGATCGATACCGAAAAAGATAAGAAAAATATTGCGCAGAATAAAGAATACCGCCGTGCAGACAGCCAGAAAAAACGGAATACGCCTGTTAATCCCGATGAGAATATTCGGAAGAGCTTTCTTTGCGAAAATGCCGAACAGCCCGACCGCCTCATAGAAGCAGAACGCAATAATCAGAAGCAGAACAATCGGATTGCAGAGCAGTGAGCCGATTATATCCCCGTGAATGAGCGAGAAAAAGGCACGTGTGCCGCCGCATCCCGGACAGTATATGCGAAACAGCTTTTTCAGCAGGCATACGGATATACCGAGCCGCATGCACAGCCTGAGAAAAAGCAGATATACCGTGGCTGCGCAGACGCATAAGACGTTGAAGACAACAAAACCGGCAAAAGTCTGCTTTTTCGGCGTTTTATCCATGTTACCAGTTGTCCTTGTCGGGATCGTCGGGTATGACTCTCGTCATTGCCTCAATCGCACATTCGATCATGGAATCGTCGGGTTCGAGGACGGTGATGTGCTGGAGTGCAATTCCGGGAGCGGAAATGATTTTTGTCAGTGTATTGTCGTGACGTCCGGCAAATTTGATAAGCTCATAGCCTATTCCTATAGTGATCGGAAGGAGAAGAAGACGGATGACAAAACGCAAAAGCCAGCTTTCGACATTTATGAAAAATCCTATGAAAATACCGACGATGAGCATGAGAATAAGGAAGGAGGTTCCGCATCTTGGGTGGAAGCGACCCTGCTTTCTGACATTCTCGACCGTGAGTTCAAGTCCGTGTTCGTAACAGAATATCGTTTTGTGCTCGGCACCGTGGTACATGAATGTGCGTCTGATGTCCTTCATGTAGGAGATCGCCCACATGTAGGTTACAAGAAGAACTATTTTGAGGACTCCCTCAAATGCCGATCTGCCGAGTCTGCCCCAGAATCCCTCGACATCCCCGAAGATGAGACTTCCGAGAAATGTGGGAAGCAGTATGAATATGCCGATCATCAGCACAAATGCG
>CALBLD010000026.1 GCA_937895775.1 uncultured Clostridia bacterium | reverse complement strand
CGGTTGACGCCGCATGGGACTATGTCCGCGACTGCTGGAGATCCGATTTTCTCTCAAAGACGAAGGAGCTATCTCCGACAATGATGCGCTTCGGCGGTTGTTTTGCTTCATATTATCATTGGAAGGAAGGGGTCGGACCGGCAGAAAAGCGTCCTCCGATGCTCAATCTGGCGTGGGACGGAATATATTCCAACCGCGTCGGCACCGACGAATTTCTTTCGCTCTGCAAAGAGATCGGAAGCGAGCCTCTTCTTGTCGTCAACATGGAACCGGACGGCAGGATGCGCTGGGCATACCCGAAGGCGGGTCAGAACAGGCTCGGAAGCGCAAAGGAAGCGGCAGAATGGGTTGCATACTGCAACGATCCCGACGACATATTGCGTATTTCCCACGGCAGAAAAGACCGCTACGGGGTAAAATACTGGCAGATCGGCAACGAAACATCGTATGACCGCGCAGGCTACAAAATCGACGATACCGTAAGAGCAACAAGAGAATTTGCCGCGGCAATGCGGAGCGTTGACAACTTGATCGATATTACGGCATGGGGAGATGACGGTCCGCAGAAACTTGACAACAGTTGGGCTGTCCGCATGTGTGAGGAACTCGGCGACAACATCGATCATATAGCCTTCCATTTTCACTTTCACTCGGATCTGCCCGATTCTCCGCTTTACGGAACCGAATACCGCAAAAGTCCCGAGAAAACATGGGAACATCTGATGAGTGCCTGCAATATGCTCAGGCGCGGCATAGACTGCAAGCGCGAGGCTGTAAAGCCGTACGGCAAGCGGCTTGCCATGACCGAGGGTCATTTCATGCTTCCGGGAAGAAACCGCTGTGAACTGCTTTCAAGTTGGGCGGCAGGAGTCGCCTACGCAAGGTGTATGAACGTCATCGAACGGTCAACCGATCTGCTGGATATTGCAACACTTGCCGATTTCTGCGGCAACCGCTGGCAGGTAAATTCGCTCATGCTTCCGACCCCGGCGGCAAATGCCGAAAAAGCATATCTCCAGCCTGTCGGCAAGGTCATGATGCTGTTCGGAAAGCACATCGGCAGATATGCGCTTGAAGCACCCGAAAGCCTTGACGGCGCAGACATAACGGCAAGCATTTCAGAGGACGGCGGGTGCATATACATCCACGCGGTAAATCCGTCGGCTTCTTCGCCTTGCAGACTTGAATTTGAGGCGGCGGGAAGAAAAATTTCGTCGATGACCGCTTACGGGATCGCCGCCGACCCGGTCGAAGAAATAACCGGTCTTACCCCGACGCTCTTCGACCCGATCGAACAGTCCTGCGAAAACGGCTGTTATACCCTCCCGGCGGCGGGAGTTGCCGCAATAGAGATCAGACTTGCAAAAGAATAAACAAACGACCCGCGGACACGGACACAGACCGTATCCGCGGGTCGTTTCTAAAAAAATTTACAAATTCTTTTGCCGAAAAGCAGTTATTGTATGATATAATAAGATGATATATTGTGCCGGAAGCCGGAGGTGTGCTTTTATGATAATACTCGGAATCGATCCCGGAATAGCCATCGTAGGCTACGGGGTCATCGAATACAAAAATTCACGTTTCCGCACCCTCGCCTTCGGCTCGATACAGACGCCCGCGCACACTCCGGTCGAAAGCCGTCTCATGCAGATACACAACGAGCTTTCCGAGCTTATAGAGCTTTACCGCCCGGACGCAATGGCGGTTGAGGAGCTTTTCTTCAACACCAATGCGACGACCGGAATAATCGTCGCCGAGGCAAGAGGCGTAATCCTGCTTGCCGCCGCCGAAAAAGGGGTCGAAATCTTCGAATACACCCCTCTCCAGGTGAAACAGTCGGTGGTCGGATACGGCAAGGCGACAAAGGCGCAGGTCATGCTGATGGTCAAGACCTTCCTGGGTCTTGCAAATCCGCCGAAGCTCGACGACACCTGCGACGCGCTTGCGATCGCGATCTGTCATGCACACACAGGCGGCAGCCGTCTTAAGGAATTTTACAATCTTCGCTGATCTGCGGCGATCGCAAAGGAGTATCATCTATGTATTATTATATTTCGGGAACGCTTGCACTGCTCTCGCTTTCAACCGCCGTCATAGACGCCGGAGGGGTCGGTTACAGGCTTACCGTTTCGTCAAACACATTTTCGGCTCTTGCGGGCAAGGAAGGCTCGCCCGCAAAGCTTTTTACATATTTTTCGGTTCGTGAGGACGCAATGGAGCTTTTCGGTTTTGCCGACGAAGAAGAGAAAAAAGCCTTTGAGCTTCTTATCTCTGTCTCGGGTGTCGGACCTAAGGCGGCAATGGCGATTCTTTCGGTCATGACGCCGTCGCGCCTTTCAGGCGCGGTAGCGGCGGGAGACGCCAAGTCGATAGCAAAAGCCAACGGCGTCGGAGCCAAAACAGCCGCAAGGATTGTTCTTGAGCTGAAAGACAAGATCGGCAAGGCGATCGGCAGTAATTCCGCAAACGGCGGCAGTCTTACGGCGGACATCCCGGACATCGGCAATTCAGCCGTCGCCGATGCTCAGGCGGCACTCATGGTACTCGGCTACTCGCGTGCGGAGGCAAATTACGCACTCGCCTCACTCGACAGCGGTCTTGACACCGAAACGCTGATACGCGAGGGTCTGAAACGTCTCATGAAGTGATAACGGAGGACACATGGAAGATTTCGAACTTGACAACCGGATGATGAGCACTCAGTTCAACGAGAACGATTCGGAAACCGAGCTGACCCTGCGTCCGCAGAGGCTCGACGAATACATCGGGCAGGCAAAAGCAAAGGAAAATCTGAAAATTTATATAGAAGCGGCACGGATGAGAGGGGACATGCTCGACCATGTCCTGCTCTACGGTCCTCCCGGATTGGGAAAAACCACCCTTTCGGGCATAATCGCCAACGAAATGAATGTCAACATCCGCATAACCTCGGGACCCGCGATCGAAAAGGCGGGCGACCTTGTCGCACTGCTCACCAACCTTCAGGAGAACGACATTCTGTTCATCGACGAGATCCACAGACTTCCGAGACTTGTCGAAGAGGTTCTCTACCCCGCAATGGAGGATTTTGAGATAGACATAATCATCGGCAAGGGTCCCGCAGCGCGCTCCTTCCGCATGAAACTGCCCCACTTCACCCTTATCGGGGCAACGACCCGTGCCGGACAGCTCTCGACGCCGCTCCGCGACAGATTCGGGGTGGTTCTGAAGCTGGAACTCTACAATCCGGACGAGCTTACCCGTATAGTGACGAGATCGGCAAAAATTCTCGAATTCAGCATAACCCCCGGCGGGGCGCGGCAGATTGCGCTCTGCTCGCGCGGCACGCCGCGTATCGCGAACCGCCTGTTAAAGCGCGTCCGCGATTTCGCACAGGTCAAGGGCAAGGGCATAATCGACGGCGACATCGCAAAATATGCGCTGACGGCACTTGAAATCGACGAACTCGGACTTGACAATGTTGACAGGCGCATGCTCTCAACAATAATCAGACTGTACGGGGGCGGACCGGTCGGACTTGAAACGCTTGCGGCGTCGGTCGGCGAGGAATCGGTGACTATCGAAGACGTTTACGAGCCTTATCTCATGCAGATCGGTTTTCTTTCAAGAACCCCGCGCGGCAGATGCGCGACAAGACTTGCATACGAGCATCTCGGCATAGAGTTTCGCCCGTCGGGCGGAACTGCCGCCGCTCCCTCCGATCAGGTGGGAATATTCGACTGACACATTTTTGAAAAGGATTTTTACTGAAAGACATGTTTACAGCAGACAAATGGAAGGACTACGAGCTGATCGACTGCACCGACGGCAAACGGCTTGAACGTTGGGGAAAATACACGCTCGTCCGTCCCGACCCGCAGGTCATATGGAAAAACAGTGCGACCTCCCCGCTCTGGAAAAGAGCGGACGCCTCATACATGCGTTCGAAATCGGGCGGCGGTCACTGGAACGGGACCGCAAATCTGCCCGAGGAGTGGACGGTCGGCTATGACTCCCTCGGTCTTACATTCAAAATAAAGCCGATGGGCTTCAAGCATACCGGACTTTTCCCCGAGCAGGCGGCAAACTGGGAATGGTTCGGCGATCTGATAAAAAATGCAGGCAGACCGATACGCGTACTCAATCTGTTCGCGTATACGGGCGGAGCGACGGTCGCCGCCGCAAAGGCGGGAGCGTCGGTCACACATGTCGATGCGGCAAAGGGAATGGTCGCACAGGCGAGAGAAAACGCCGCGCTTTCCGGACTTTCGGACGTTCCGATACGCTGGATAGTCGATGACTGCCGCAAATTCGTCGAACGCGAGATCAGACGTTCAAGTTTTTACGATGCGATAATCATGGATCCGCCGTCATACGGCAGGGGACCGACCGGCGAACTTTGGAAGCTCGAAGACAACATTTACGATTTTGTAAGTCTATGCTGCGGCGTCCTGTCGGAAAAGCCGCTGTTTGTCCTGCTCAACACCTACACCACCGGACTTTCGCCGTCAACCATGGGATACATACTTTCGATGACGGTCGGAAAAACTCACGGAGGAAAGATCGCGTCCGACGAGATCGGTCTGCCGGTCACCGCAAGCGGCGCGGTGCTTCCCTGCGGCGCGGCGGCAAGATGGACTGCGGAGCGCAACTAAGCAAGAAAGGTTTTCAGTGCAAAAATGCCCTATATTGAAATAAAAAATCTCTGTTTTTCATACACCGACGACGACGGCAAGCCGATCCCGGTGCTTGAAAATCTCGACCTGAGCATTGAAAAGGGATCGTTTACCGCCGTACTCGGGCGCAACGGCTCGGGAAAATCGACGCTTGCGCGCATCCTTGCGCTCGTGCTTGAGCCGACATCGGGAGAGATAACGGTAAACGGGATAAAATACAGTCCCGAAATGACCGACGACGACATTCTGGAGGTCAGAAGATCGCTCGGAATGGTCTTTCAGAATCCCGACAACCAGCTTGTTTCGACGGTTGTGGAAGAAGATGTGGCGTTCGGACCCGAAAATCTCGGGATCCCGCCCGAGCAGATAAGAGCGCGCGTTGATGACGCGCTTGCCGCCGTCGGCATGAGCGAATACGCGCACCATGCGCCGCACAAGCTGTCGGGCGGTCAGAAACAGCGGGTCGCCATTGCGGGCATACTTGCCATGCTTCCCGACTGCATTATTTTCGACGAATCGACCGCAATGCTCGACCCGCTCGGCAGAGCCGACGTAATGAAGATCATGCGGATGCTCAACCGCGAAAAAGGCATAACGATAATCACGATCACCCACAATATGGACGAAGCGGTTCTCGCCGACAGAGTCGTCGTACTCGACGACCGCAGAATCATAATGGACGACAGTCCGACGCGGATTTTTTCGCAGGTCGAAAAGCTCCACTCGCTCGGACTTGCCGTTCCGCAGGCAAGCGAGCTTATATACAGACTGCAAAAGCGCGGCTTTGACCTGCCGTCCGGTATAATCGACCGTGAGGCTGCGGTCGGTGCGATCGCCCGACTGCTCGGAAAGCCGTAAGCATCGCGCAGGAATACAACGGAGATATCATCTGATATGCAAATACTATCAACAGACCCGACGACGGCGGTCAGCCTGTCGGGTGTCAGTTACAGCTACGGAAAAAACACCGTTTTTTATAAAAAAGCGGTTGACAACATCTCGGTTTCGATAAAAAAATCGTCGGTAACCGGGATAATCGGTCATACCGGCTCGGGCAAATCAACCCTCGTACAGATAATATGCGGTCTGCTGAAACCGGACGATGGAAAGGTAAATGTCCTCGGAGAGGACATATTTTCCGACAAAAAAGCACTGAGATCGATCAGATTCAGGGTAGGTCTGGTTTTCCAGTACCCCGAATATCAGCTTTTTGACGAAACGGTCGCAAAGGACATTTCCTTCGGTCCGAAAAATCAGGGACTTGATGAGGCGCAGATAAAGGAAAGAGTCGAAGAAGCCGCAGGCTTTGTACGACTTGAGCCGGAACTTATGGACAAATCGCCCTTTGAACTTTCGGGCGGACAGAAGCGGCGCGCGGCGATTGCGGGGGTAATCGCAATGCGTCCCGAGATACTCATACTCGATGAACCCGCCTCCGGTCTTGACCCGATCGGTCGCGATACAGTATTCGGCGGACTGCTCGAATACCGCGAAAAGACGGGTGCAACAGTAATTATAGTCAGCCACTCGATGGAGGACATGGCGCGTTACACCGACGACATCATTGTTATGAACGACGGAAAACTTGCCATGTCGGGCGACAGGTCGGACATTTTCGCCCGCGCCGACGAGCTTTGCCGTATAGGACTTGATATTCCGCAGGTAAGTGCCGTCATGAACGATCTGCGGAAGATGGGATACGACCTACCCGACGGGGTCTACACGCTCGATGATGCCGAGCGTGCGATTGTCGCCCTGCTTGACAAAAGGAGGGGTCGGCATGCTTAAAGACATTACGATAGGTCAGTATTTTCCCGGCGATTCGGTACTTCATCGGCTTGACCCGCGCACCAAGCTGATCCTTTCGCTTTTCTTCATCGTGATCGTCTTTCTTGCAAAGGATCTTGTGACGATCGCCGCTCTGACGCTTATTGCGTTTCTTCTCGCACCGATCGGAAGAATCCCGATAAAAACGCTGACGAAATCGCTGAAACCGCTCAGATTTATAATTATAATCACATCTTTTTTCAACATTTTCTGGCACACCGGCGACCTTCTGCTTTTCGAATTCAGATTCATACACGTCTACGCCGAGGGAATCGTTTATGCGCTGATGATCGCACTGCGGCTTGTCGCACTGCTGATCGGGTCAAGCGTGATTCTCACCTACACAACATCTCCGAGTGCGCTCACCGACGGCATCGACAGGCTTCTGTCCCCGCTCGGCAT
>CALBLD010000025.1 GCA_937895775.1 uncultured Clostridia bacterium | reverse complement strand
TCCCCCATACTTCCCCAAACTTTTTCCCCCCGACCGCCGATACAAGAAAGGCGGGCGACGCGACCGAACACAGTCCGAGCATCCGTTCTCCTTCCTCACGGTCGATTTCTCCGTTTTTGTACAGTCTTCCGACGAGCATTGCGCCGATAGGAAATCCCGCTACCGCACCGAACACAAATGCCACTGCGGATTTTTCGCTTATCCGTGCAAAATGGGCGATGATTTTTGTCGGTATCAGTGGTATCTTCCCCATTTTACAGAACACGCCGCTTATAACCGCCATAGGAAAAAGTGCCGGAAGCAGACGTTTACAAAAAAGATCAAGTCCGAGTCTTACCGACAGACTGCATCTGTCCGGAAAGAAAACTGCAAAAAAAGCAACAGCCAGAGTAAATACCGCAACCAGATACCCCGACAGACGACTCTTTATGTCGGTATGAATGTTTACCACCCCGAATATACTGTATTTGATTCAATATACGAAAAGTATCGGGGGTTTATGAATGGCTAAAGCAGATATCGCAGGTTCCGGCAATTACTCTTTTACGGTTGACAACGGGCGCGAGGCGCAGATATGCGGATGTGCGCGCGTAATTCTCTACGAGAGCAACAAAATAATAGTCCGTCTTCCGCATTGCAACCTATGCATTTGCGGAAAAGCCCTGACTCTTTCATCATTCTTTCCGAAAGAGATCACCGTAAGGGGCGTTATAAATTCGGTTTCGGTGGAGGACGACTGATGCTCTATCGTATTTTTGCTTTTATTGTCGGATTTTACAGATTTACTCTTCCGAAATCCGAAAAGCTGCTGACAGAGCTTATGCTGTCGGGAAAAGCCTTCGGAACCGCCTCCGCAAGCGGCGAAAGTATAACGATCGATGTTATCAGTCTTTCCTCCGTCGGATTCAGAAAAATTGTTTCGGGCACGGGACTCCGGATCACGTCGGAAGAAAAAATCGGGTTGCCGTTTGTTCTCATGCGCTACAGGAAAAGAGCCGGAATTTACATAGGAGCCGCACTCTTTGTCTTTCTGCTTTATTTTCCTTCAATGTTTATATGGGAAATAAATGTCACGGGCGGAAAAGCGGTTGCTCCCGAGACCGTTCTTGACGGTCTTGAAAAGCAGGGACTCACGATCGGAAGTCCGATCCGACAGCTTGACGTAAACAAAATATGCACCGACTATCTTTTATCCGACGGTTCGCTTTCATGGATCAGCATAAACATTATAGGAACAAAGGCGGAAGTGGTCGTAAGAGATTTTACCGAAAGCGATCCGGAAACCGAAAAAAATCCCTCAAATCTGATTGCGGAATGTGACGGATTTATTGAAAGCATCGAACTTTTTTCGGGGCAGGCTGTTGTTGCATCCGGCGATTCGGTACACAAAGGGCAGGTACTTGTCAGCGGTTTTTACCAGGGCAGAAACGAATCGGTTTACCGTCTTGAACATTCGGACGCACATATCTATGCGCGAATCGTAAAAAATTACACCGAGACCGTACCGCTGATCGGAGAAAAACCGATTACGACCGGGCGTGTGACAAAATACCGTTTCATTTTTTTCTTCGGAAAAAAGCTGTCATTCTTCGGAGATCACTCCGATCCGTATGAAAGCTCGGAAGCGAAAACTTCTCTGCAAAAGCTGACTGTCTTTGGTCATGCGCTTCCGATCGGATTTGTGACCGTCGAATACCGTGAAACTGTCATGAAGGATTTTTCAATCGATGAAAAAGAGGCGGAAAAGCTTGCGGAAAAGCGGATGGCAGACCGTATTTCATCCGAAATGCCGAATGCACAGGTGCTGTCGGTTACGCAGTCGGTTTCATGCGACGGTGCGGTATATACACTGCACAGCAGAATCTACTGTATAGATGATATAGCAAAGCAGGTTCCGATTACCGCATCGGGTGAACAAAAAGAATAATATGAAAAAGGACAAACGACATGAGCGAAAAAATCATTTCGGTGGAAAACGCAGACGTTTTTCTTGCAATAAGCGGAAGCTATGATAAAAATTTTGAGACGATCGAAGAGCGGCTCGGCGTCAGCATCACATACAGAGGCACAACACTGACGATAAGCGGAACCGAAGAGGCGGGGCTCGAAAAAGCCTACTCTGTCATACAGTATCTGAAAAAGCTTGCAACGGTCGGAGAGCAGATCGACGAACAGAAGGTCATTTACGCGATCGGCATGTACGAGGACGGAAACGGCGATCAGCTTGAAAACTTTGACCGCGATCTTGTACTGATTACCCCGAAAGGAAAGCCGATACGTGCAAAAACAATCGGTCAGAAGAAATATATAGAGGCAATAAGGAATAATACCGTCGTTCTCGGAATCGGACCCGCAGGTACCGGAAAGACATTTCTTGCTGTTGCGGCGGCAGTCTCCGCCCTGCGGCAAAAACAGGTGTCGCGTATTATTCTGACCCGTCCCGCAGTCGAAGCCGGAGAGCGGCTCGGGTATCTGCCGGGTGATCTGCAAAGCAAGATCGATCCCTATCTGCGTCCGCTCTACGATTCGCTGTACGAGACGATGGGCACCGACGGCTATCAGAGAGCCGCGGAAAAAGGCATAATCGAAATCGCGCCGCTCGCATACATGAGAGGACGCACGCTCGACGACAGCTTTATCATTCTTGACGAAGCGCAAAACACGACACCCGAACAAATGAAGATGTTCCTTACGCGTCTCGGATTCGGCTCAAAGGCTGTCGTGACCGGCGATCTGACCCAGACCGACCTTCCGCACTCGCAGAAAAGCGGTCTTGCGGACGCAGTTGCCATATTAAAGGACATTGATGACATTGACGTCCAACGTCTGACGGACAGGGACGTTGTCAGACACAGACTTGTTCAAAAAATTATCCTTGCATATGACAGACACGATCGTGAAAAGAATGAAAAAAGAGCGCAAAAAAGCTATCACGCAAAAAAAGAGGTCAGATAAATGAAGTTAAGAATATATATTTCGGACAGGCAGGACATCATTGAGATAACGCCCGAAATCAAAAAGCTCATACGTTCGGCAATCAGAAACACACTGAAGTATGAAAATTTCAAGCGATCATGCGAAGTATCGGTCACGATTGTTGACAACGAAGAAATTCACCGC
>CALBLD010000024.1 GCA_937895775.1 uncultured Clostridia bacterium | reverse complement strand
CCGACGCCTACGACGAGGTATTTTCGGTCGGTCTGCCCGACTATTGCAGACTTCGTCTCTGCGGAGAGGCGGACACATGGCACAACGAGATCGGCGCATCGCTCGGCGCGACCCCCGACGGAAGGCTCTGCGGACAGCCTACGAGCCAGAACTGCCAGCCGAGTCCGGGTGCGGCGAAAAACGGTATTACCGCAATGTTTGATTCGCTTGCGCACATCCCGTTTTACAGATTTGCCTCGGGAGCCATGAACGTCACCATACAGACCTCCTCATTTGCGGGAGAAGCGGGACTTGAAAATCTCGCAAGGCTGTTCTCGGTCTATTTCGAAAAGGGCGGACTTCAGCTTCAGCTTTCGGCGGTTGACAGAGAACTTCTTGAGGATGCTCAGAAAAATCCGGATGCGCACCGCGATCTCATGGTCCGCGTAACCGGATACAGTGCGGTATTTACCGATATGAGCAAGGTTTCGCAGGACGACTTTATGTCGAGAAATTCATTCTGACAGAGAAAACAAGGAGATTTTAAGCTATGAAGAAAATATATCTCGAACGCTCGGGACTTACGGTCAGCAACATGTGTCTCGGAGCGATGATGTTCGGAACACAGGTCGGCGAAAGTGATGCATTTGCACAGCTTGATCTGTTTACCGGAATGGGCGGCAACTTCATCGACACATCAAACAACTACGCTCACTGGTATCCGGGTGCAACCGGCGACGAGAGCGAAACGCTTCTCGGAAAATGGCTTTCGGGTCGCAAGGACCGCTCCGAGCTTGTCATAGCGACCAAGGTCGGTTTTGACCGTCACGGAAAAGGCGCGGGGCTGAAACCCGAGCAGATCGAATACTGGTGCGACGAAAGTCTTCGCAAGCTCGGCACCGACTACATCGATCTCTACTATGCCCATGTCGATGACATGAGTATTCCGGTCGAAGAATACATGGAAGCATTCAACTTGCTTGTCAGAAAAGGAAAGGTTCGCGCCCTCGGTATGAGCAACTGCTACACATGGAGGATGTGCGAGGCAAAGCATTTCTGCGAGGAAAAGGGATACACCGATTTTACGGTAAATCAGACCTGCTACACATATCTTGACACCAAAAACGGCTATCCGAATCCCTATCCGCTCAATCTGAACGCCGGGGATGAACGTCTTTCCTATCTTGCCGAAAACAGGATGCCGCTTGTCGCATATTCATGTCTTGCGGGCGGCGCATACGACAACCCCGACAGATGTCCCCCGAAATACATAAAGGGAGAAAAGCTGAAACTTGTCCGCAGTGAAGCCGAAAAGCTCGGGCTTGCTCCGTCCGAACTTGTGCTTGCATGGCTCATGGCATCCGACAGGATACCCGGACGTCCGACGATTATCCCGCTTTTCTCGTCAAGCAGACTGAGCCATCTCGAAAGCAACATAAAGATGTCCGATTACAGGCTCTGCGATGAAGTAATGAAAAAACTCACAGAGGCAAGGTTTTTCTGATGGCTGTTGTCGGAAATATTTTCAACGTACAGAGATGCTCTCTGCATGACGGTCCCGGGATACGCACAACCGCCTTTCTCAAGGGATGTCCGCTCCGCTGCATATGGTGTCAGAACCCCGAGGGAATATCTCCCGATCCCACCCCCGCATTTGACGAAAAAAAGTGCATCGGCTGCAAAAGCTGCTCGGGCATCACCGATCCCGCAAAAGCGGCAGAGGTATGCCCGACCGGAGCGCGCAGTCTGTTCGGAAGAGCGTGCAGCTCGGACGAGCTTGTAAAAGAGCTTGTCGCCGACGCCGATTTCTATGCGGACGGAGGCGGCGTGACCTTTTCGGGAGGAGAGGCACTCCTCCAGCCCGATTTTGTTGCCGAATGTGCGTCGGCTGTAAAATCGATGGGAATAAGCGTTGCCGTCGATACCTGCGGATGCGTTCCTTATAAAGCGTTCGAAAAGGTAATTCCCTGCACCGACATTTTTCTTTACGACATAAAGTCGCTGAACGATGAGAAGCACCGTCTGTTCACAGGTCGTTCGAACAAAACAATCATTGAAAATTTCGAAAAACTTGTAAAAACAGGCAAGCGGATATGGGTGCGGATCCCGGTGGTCGGCGGCTTCAACGCCGATCCCGACGAAATGCTCGGAATAAAAAATTATCTTGAAAATTTCGGCTCTGTCGAAAAGATCGAACCGCTGAGATATCACGAACTCGGAAGCTACAAATATCGGCTGATAGGCAGACCGTATCTTCCCGACGATTCGGCAAAAGTGAGCAAAGAACTGTTTGAACAGATAAAACAGCTCTTTGAAAAATGATAAAATATTACATTTTTTGATTTTTTAAGACAAATTCGCAAAGAGCGGTTGACAATCAAAGGATAAAAGATTATAATCAAAGCAGACAACACGGAAAAAAGAGACCGCCTGTGCGTCCGGGCGGCGGATTCGGAGGAACAGATGCAGTTTGACAAAAAGATGATTCCCAATACAATAACCTCGGTTCGCATAGCGGGATCGATAGCCTTGCTTTTCACAAGACCGTTTTCACCGATCTTTTTCGTTGTCTACACGATCTGCGGACTGAGTGACGTTATAGACGGAACGCTCGCGCGTCTGATGAAATGCGAAAGCGATCTCGGCGCAAAGCTCGACAGCGTTGCCGATCTGCTTTTTTATGCGGCGATGTTTGTGAAAATATTTCCCTTTCTGCTCGAAAAACTCCCGCTTATTCTCTGGATCGGCGCAATCGCCGTTATTGTAATCAGGATATGTTCATATACGGTGGCGGCGATGAAATACCACAGATTCGCCTCAATACATTCGTACGCAAACAAACTGACCGGAGCCGCGGTCTTCTCCATTCCTTATCTTTCAAGATTCTGCCCGATTACGACAGTCTGCACTTTTGTTCTGTTTATCGGACTGTTCGCAACCTGTGAGGAACTGTTTATTCACATTTTTTCGGGCAGATACGATCCCGAGATAAAATCGTTTTTCATGCTGAAAAGATAACGTCTCCGCAGATCGCGGTTGACAATTTGCCCCGACGGTGATATAATAATCCGACGGACAATCCGCACCGCATACTAAATAACGAAAAGGATCACAACTGATATGGCTGACAACAAAACACCCGAAAACAGCGGAACCGACCTCCGGATTTTCTGGAGAGCTTTCAGAGACCGTCTGCTGTATATAATTACCGCAGGAATTTTGTGTGCGATCATTGCGGGACTGGTAGGAAATTTCAGATATGTTCCGAAATACGCATCTTCGGTCTCGCTTCTTATACATGTTGACGAGGTTGCATCAAGTCAGCTTTCGCAGTATGACATCAACAACTCATCAAGACTTATCAACACGGTCGAGGCGGTACTCAGATACAGCGACGAATTTACATCCGATCTGAACAAAACTGCGGGAACTTCCGGAATGTACAGCGACAGCGATATCGGAAGCCTTATGAAATTCGAACAGATACTTACGGGCACGCCGACGCTCAGAGTCACGTTTGTATCGACAAACCGGAACGCCGCTTACAATCTCGCAAAAAGCTTTGAAATGAAAGCTGTCGATGAGATAAAAAAATATGTCAGTGTAAGCGAGGTTGTCATTTTCAACAAGGCGACTCTTGCTTCCTCTCCCTATAACGGCAATCCGTGCGTAAAATATGCAACTCTCGGATTTCTTGCCGGAGCGGCGGCTGCTTATATCGTTTTTCTTGTCGCCGCAATGCTTGATACAAAAGTACACGAGGAAAAGGATCTGAGCGAAATATCCGACTATCCGATTCTCGGCGTTGTCCCCGCATTTCACAGAGAAAAAGCGAAACAGGAAAAAAGACACAATTCCGACACTGATCTGTTCGGAAAAAACAACGGCTGATCGGAGGAAAAGGGTATGTTCGGAGAAAAAAAGACACAACACAGAAGCTATCGCGGTATACTTCTTGATCAGAACACCGATTTTGCCGTAACCGAGGCGTTCAAAAACATACGTACCGGCATGCTTTACACGGCAAACTCGGACAGGCATCCGGTTTACGGAGTGACGTCGGCTTTTTCGGGAGCGGGAAAATCATCTGTTATCGCAAACATTGCAATTTCGTTTGCCCAGCTCGGGAAAAAGACTCTTCTTATAGACTGCGACATGCGCGCACCCACGCAGCACAAAATATTCAAAACGCCGAACCGCGAGGGACTCAGCGAACTTCTTGCCGGAATAGTGACCGATCCCGACAGTGCGGTTGTTCCGACGGGTTACGATCATCTCAGTCTGGTAACCTCGGGACGCATACCGCCGAATCCGGTCGAACTTCTCGCCTCCGATAATTTCGGCAATATGATCGACTGCTTCAAGCAGGAATTTGACTGCATATTTCTTGATCTGCCGCCTGTCGGAGTCGTTTCGGACGCGCTCGTCGCTTCGAAAAAGGTGCAGGGCTTTGTTTTTGTCGTGCGTGCCGATACAGACGACAGAGTCGGTGTCAAAGAATCGCTCAAAAAGCTTGAACATGGCGGAGCCGCAATTCTCGGCTTTGTACTCAACGATGTTGACATAAAAAAAGGCAACAGCTATTACAGCGGCTACGGTCACGACGAAAAATGACCGCGCCGCAAAAAAACAGACGGGATACCGATTTCGGTGTTCCGTCTGTTTTTTTGTGAACTTTTTGTAAATAAAATATTTTTTTGTCACACTTTGTCCTTTTGATCCGTCATATATGGCAGAGACGTTGCAAAAAGTAACGGAATAATCAAAAAGAGGGAATGTAAAAATGTCGGCAAACAATGATAAAAAGAAAAAAACAGGCAAATCGACTGACAAAGCGGCGAAAACTCCGGGAATTGCGCCAACGCTTGTCTTTGCTGTTCTGACAGCGGTAGTAATGCATATTTTTGTGTGGTCTGTCTTTGTCGTTCTTTATACCTTCACCGGACACACAAAGAGTTGTGAAGCATTACATATCACAGTCTGTCTGCTTGCGGTTCTCGTTTACTTTATAATAAGATCAAACCTCATATATCTCGGCAAAGTCCGGACTGCGGGATTTTTCTTCGGTTTTCATATTTCGTTTCTGACGCTTCTTTGCGGAGAACTCGGCGGCTTCGGCATAATGAGCGAGATCGAAAGACTCATGCTTGAACCCGGCTTCACATTCGCACCCGGCAGATCATACGATATTGCGCTTTATGTTTTTCTGCTCTGCTATCTTGCTCTGCTTGCCGTGGACTTTATCATGCTTATATATGAGCTTTACGGAAAAAAATCGGGACACGCCGATTTCTCAACATTTGAAGCCTTCTCTGAGGATGTATAACACCGACGAACAAAAAAAGGTTGCGGACAGAGAACGTCCGCAACCTTTTTATTGACAAAACAAATGATCTGTGATAAAATCAAAGCAGATAAATATTGCGTGGTCAAACGCAGTTTGTGAAAGGATGACAAAACAATGGCAGAACTTTTAATCGGCAATGTATATGGCGGCTTCCGCGTTGACAGAGTAAGATACGTTGAAGAAGTAAGCGGAAAGCTTTACGAGCTTAAACACATAAAATCGGGCGCGAAGCTGATATATCTCGGATGCGATGATGACAACAAAGTCTTTTCGGTAATGTTCAAAACAATACCCGAGGACAGCACGGGAGTTTTCCACATAATTGAGCACTCTGTGCTCTGCGGATCGAAAAGATACCCGGTAAAGGAACCGTTTGTTGATCTTCTCAAAGGCTCAATGGCAACCTTCCTCAACGCACTCACCTTCCCCGACAAGACCGGATATCCTGTTGCAAGCTGTAATGACAAGGACTTCAAAAACCTCATGGGCGTTTATCTTGATGCGGTCTTTGCTCCGAACTTCTATGAACACGAAGAAATTTTCATGCAGGAGGGCTGGCACTACGAGATCGAAGGCAAGGACAAACCGATGTCGCTCCGTCTTCAATGAAATGAAGGGTGCTTATTCGTCGGTTGACACGCAGATGTCCCACCGCATAAGCGAAGCTCTCTTCCCCGACACGCTTTACAGACATTCGTCGGGCGGCGATCCCGAAGTTATCCCCGATCTCACATACGAGCAGTTCCTCGCGGCACACAAAAAATACTACCACCCGGAAAACTCGTTCATCTTCCTTTACGGAAACATGGACATTGTCGAACGGCTCGAATATCTTGACAGAGAATATCTGTCGAAATATACCCGCACCGGAAATGTCATTGACATTCCCATGCAGAAACCGACCGTCAACCACAACAAAACGGGAGTTTATTCGATATCCGACAGCGAAAGCGAAGAGAAAAACAGCTACATAAGCTTCGCATCGGTCGTCGCCGATTTCTCGGAGCGCGAAAAGGTGCTTGCATTTGACATACTCATGTCGATTCTTGCTTCCACAAATGAATCGCCTCTGAAAAAAGCCGTGCTTGAGAGCGGACTCGGCGAAGATCTCTGGGCATTTATCTACGACGGCGTCGCACAGCCCTATGTTGTATTTGAGCTTCGCAAAACCGATCCCGACAAGAAGGACGAATTCATAAACCTGCTCCGCCGCGAGCTTGAAAAGCTTGTAAAGGACGGCATTGATAAAAAGCTTATCACGGCGCAGATCAACCAGACCGAGTTTTCACTGCGTGAAGGCAGACAGGGCAGCATGCCGGCAGGTCTTCTTTACAATTTCGATATCATGTCAAGCTGGCTCTACGGTGGCGATCCCGCCGAATACATCGAATACGAAAAGGCACTTGAAAACATAAAAAAGGGTGCGGAAGGAAGATATTTCGAAGAGCTTATCGAAAAATATATCCTCCTCAGCAATCACAACGCGATTGTGCTTATGACCCCGTCAAAGACGATCGCCGCAGAGCAGGCAAAGGCGGAAGAAGAAAGAGTTGCCGCCTTCAGAAACAGTCTCAGCGATGAAGAACTCGAAAAAATAGTCGAAAAGAACAAAAAGCTGATTGCCCATCAGACTGCCGAGGACTCCCGAACAGCTCGCAACGCTTCCGAAGCTGTCTGTGACCGATGTCGGCGACAAGATAACCGAGATACCCTGCCGCAGGGAAGATTATTTCGGCAGACCGATGCTCACCACCGAACTGTTCACCAAGAAGATCGCCTATGTCAATTTCTATTTTGACATATCCGGACTTTCGCCCGAACTTCTTCCCTTCGCGGCACTGTATGCCGAACTGCTCGGTCAGATATCGACCTCCGAACACACCGCCGCAGAACTTGACACCGCAATAAAAACAAAGCTCGGCAGTCTCGGCTGTTCGGTAAAGACATTCGTCCGGTCGGATAACATAAAGAATGTACTCCCGTCATTTGTCATAAGCACCAGCATGCTTGAACACAACATGGCAGATGCGCTCGCGCTCGTCTTTGAGGTTGCCTCAAAGACGGTGATCGACAAAGAAGAGGTCAGAAAGCTCCTGCTTCAGACAAAGAGCATGATGCAGATGATGATAATGCAGAGAGGCGACAGATTCGCATCTGCAAGAGTCAAATCCTACTGCTCGGTTGAAGGCGCATACAACGACAAGCTCGGAGGAATAGGCTACTACCGATTCCTCGCGGGGCTCTGCAACAATTTTGACGGCGAGTTTGACAGGATAAAATCGGGACTTGAGGCAGTTGCCGCAGAGCTTGACTTTGACAGGCTTGCCGTCGGCATCACCGGAGAGAAATCGGCTGTCGAAAGCCTCGTTTCGATCGAATCGACATTCAGACGCGGAACCGGAAGCGGCAGGCAGTTCTCACTCGCTCCCGAATACAAAGGAAACGAAGCGTTTATCGTTCCGTCGGGTGTCAACTATGTTGCGAAGGGCTTCAATTTCGACGGCACAGGCATAGAATTCAGCGGAAAGATGAATGTCCTTTCGAACATTCTCTCGCTTGACTGGCTCTGGAACGAGGTAAGAGTCCGCGGAGGCGCATACGGTGTCGGTTTCTCGGTATCACGCACCAAAAATGCAACATTCAGCTCCTTCCGCGACCCGAGCATAAAGGCGACAATCGAAACCTATGACAAAACGCTGTCCTATCTCAACGGCTTTGCCGAAAAGGTTCCGGACATCGAAAAATACATAATTTCGACGGCAGCCGCATATGAGCGTCCGCTCTGCCCGAGGGACACAGGAACCGTTGCGCAGACAAATTACTTCGAAGGATACACCGACGATATGCGCAGAGAAAGCAAGAAGAGCGTGCTTGAAACGACACCGACAGACATCGAAAACATGTCGGCACTTATAAAGCCGCTCGTCGAAAAGCAGCTTTGCGCCGTTGTCGGCAACAAAGAAAAAATCGAAGAGGCAGGCGATCTCTTCACAATAAAAGAAGACCTTTAAAAAGGACAAACGGCTCCGGAGCAAAAAGCTTCGGAGCCGTTAAAATTTTTTTCGAAAAAAGTGTCACACTTTTGAAGTATTGCCCGTCTTATATGACAGAAGGGCAAAAAAAGTCGCAAACACGGCGGTTTCGGCGCAAAGATTAAAATTTATCTCCTTT
>CALBLD010000023.1 GCA_937895775.1 uncultured Clostridia bacterium | reverse complement strand
ACAGCAACCAATAACGGACAACAAAACAAAGACAAGAGGGACTGTTAAAACAGCTGTTTTAACAGTCCCTTGAATTGTCTTTGTCATATCCGCGGTATTCGGTTTTTCATCCGGAAGTCTTTCGGGTCGGCGGTTCGGACAGACTGCCGTTTTCTCTGCGTGACGCATTGCGCATCGCAAGAGGGGAGATGCCGAAGCGGCGGACAAATTCTCTGTGGAAAAAGCTTCGGTTTTCGTATCCGACCGCCGCCGAGATCGCCGACACCGACATATCGGTAGTAATTACAAGTCTTTTCGCCGCCGAGAACCGCTGTTCAAGCAGAAGCTCGCTGAAGGTCTTGCCCATATTCTGCGATATCCATCTCGAAAGATATCCGTGCGACAGATATAGCCTGCCCGCAAGCTCGGAGAGCGACGCAGTGCGGTATTCGTCGGACACGTAGCTCATCACTTTCTCATAAAGATTGCCCTTGCCGACAGAACCGCTCCACTCATACACAAGCCTGTCCCTGCTCCTTGCCAGAAGCCTGAAAAGCAGCGAAACCTCGGAGGACAGAATATCGGTTGGGAGCGGCTGTTTTTCGCAGACGAGCGAATATATCAGCGATTCAAGGAGATTTTCGATCGGGATAATACCGCTTGTCGAATAGACGGCGCAGGACGGCGATCCCTTCGGAAGAAGGCTGTCCGAGAGAAAACGGTAGAGCGGGCAATCGCCGTCAAGCTTTCTGAGTACCCGTTCGATAAACTCGTTGGACAGAATAAAATTGATGCCGATGTCATCCTCGCCGCATTTGCCGACCGAATGCATGATGTGTCGGTTCAGAAGCAGTATATCTCCCTCCGAAAGGGTGACGCTCCCGCCGGCATGCGTGTGGGTTATATTGCCCGAAACCACATACATAAGCTCGGTATAATTATGTCCGTGCATAAGAAAAGGCGTAAAGCGGGTGTTCGGACGGATCGTTATAAGATCGCCCGCGCGAAGCATCCGCTTATCCGAGATGATAAGTCCGTCATCTCCCGCAAAGGGCGGCTCTCCGTACAGTCTCCTGTCGATCCCGCTCCCCGACAGCACGCTTTTCTCCTCCTCGGTGACCTCGGACAGCCGATCGATAATGAATTTGCGCATAAGCTCCTCCCTGCCGCCTCACGCGGTCAGTCAAGAAAATCGGTGTTCAGCTCTACCCCGAACGCCTTTGCCAATTCGACAAATTCGTCCTTCGTTATTGTCTGACGCTTGCTTTCTGCGACCGATCTGACCTTTATCCATATCTCCGCCGCCTTTTCGACGGTATGGCAAAGCCCGAAGGTATTGTCAAAATCGTCGCCCGCACAGAAAATGCCGTGATGCGCCCAGACAACGGCATCAAACGTCTTCATCTTTTCGACAGATGCCCTTGCGATCTCCGCGCCGCCCGGAACCATCCATTTTACGACGCCGACCCCTGCGGGAAAAATTATCGGACATTCGGTCATCATCTCCCACAGTTCCTTTGAAAAGACTCTGTCCTCAAGCGGGAGCAGAAAGGTCATGGCAATGAGATTTGCGGGATGGCAGTGATATATCACGCGGCGGCTCCCGTCGGTCGCGCTCATACGCGCGTCGTGTCCCATCAGGTGAGTGGGAAGTTCGGAAGTCGGGCGTCCGCCCGCCGACAGTCCGGCGACCGTTCTGAAATGTCCGCCGTCGGGCAAAATCTCGATTACCGCAAGGCAGTTTTCGGGGTCGCCCTTTACGTTGCTCATATATTTGCCCGAGCCGGTGACCATGAAAAATTCGCCCGCAAGGTGCGGAAGGGTAACACCGATCCCGCAAATCTCCCCCGTCCGGCAGAGACTGTCAAGATATGGCGCAATCTCTTCCTTTTTTATTCTGTATGACAGATTCCCCCCGTTGCGTTCGTGCCAGCCCTTCTGCCAGCCCATCTCGCAGAGATTTATGAATCCTTTTGCAAATTCCGATTCAAAAATGCCGTTTTTCATTTTATAACCATTCCTTTTCAGCCCATTTTAAGCGGGTCTTCTATCCTTATTTTCGCAAATCTGATCGCGTTGTATTTCTCGTGATAGTTCCATGTCTGCGCATAGAGCATGGTCTTTCCGTCGCTTTCGGGGAAGAAGAAGGGTGAATATCCGCTGTAATTACCGTATGGGATCGGATTTTCGATCGCTTCAAAGCTTTCTCCGTAGTCGAAGCTGACATAAAGATACTTTTCACAGCCGAGATTTGCCGCAACGAACAGGGTTCCGCACTCGCCGCCTGCGGGGATCCATGCACACCATGGTGCCGAAGCGATTATCGACGCACCGCCCTTTGTCACCGATTTGAGCATTGTCCCCTTTTCTTCGGGGTTCCAGTCGCCGTCAAGATTGTCTGTGATTTTGAAATAGACCTCGCCGTGCGTGTCCTCGGGACTGTACATTTCATAGGGCAGAAAGTATTTGCCGTTGCCCATTTTCGCAACCGAGACCATGCCGGGACGGCAGCTGAAATCGGCAAGCGCACAGATGTCGGTCGCATCTCCCCAGTTTACCCCGTCGGTCGATTTTCTGAAGGACAGCTTCTGATCGTGTTTCGGGTCGGAATCGTCCGAGTAGAAGCAGTAAAGCATCCCGTTTTCGTAGATTATGCAAGGCTCCCAAAGACCCTCCTTGAGTCCGCCCGCTTCGGCAACTATGCTGTACTGCTCCCAGCTTTTGCCCTGATTGAAGCTTCTCCAGATCGTTATATGCGATTTCACCTTGCTTGCGCCGTCGATCGTGGTACCCGACAGCAGAACGGTTCCCGCCGGCATGTCGCCCACCTTTACGGGCAGTTCAAAAAGATGCGGCTCCCAATAACGGGTGAGCGTTTTTTCGATTGTTTCGGAGACGATGGCGACCTGCTTCCATTTCTCGCCGCCGTCGGCGGAGCGAAGCATACGGAATCCGTTTTCTCCGCTTGTGTTGAAATATTCCATTGTCGCAAGCAGTATGCCGTTGTCGCCCGCTTTCTGCTGATGCTCAAGCAGTACAATTGCAGGGTACTGCGTGCCTCTGTCCTTGCTTCCGATCTGCGTGGGATTCGGTTTGAAGAGCTGCGAAATAAGCTCTGTTCTGAAACGCACGCCGTTTGATGCGGTG
>CALBLD010000022.1 GCA_937895775.1 uncultured Clostridia bacterium | reverse complement strand
CCGTTTTCGAAGTAGCCGGTGTAGTCGGCTCTTTCGCCGTCAGCCCAGTGATAACTGCCGTAACCGGTGATCGAGTTCATGTAAAAGTCGCCCTCGTAAACGTCTCCGTTTGCGAAAACGTATTTGCCTTTTCCGCTCCGCAGATCGTTTTTGAACTCTCCCTCATAGACCGCACCGCTCGCAAAGGTTATCTTGCCCTTGCCGTTTTTTGCATCGTTTTTGTACTCGCCCTCGTAGACCGTTCCGTCCGCATAGGTGTATTTGCCGCTTCCGTCACGGAGATTGTTTTTGAAACTGCCGACATAGATGTCGCATTTGTCGTCTTCGGTTGCCCATTTGTAGGTTCCGTTTCCCCATTTGACTCCGTTTTTGAACTCGCCTGCGTAAACGTCGCCGTTTTCGTAATAATAAACGCCCTTGCCCGAAAATTCGTCGTATGCGAAACTGCCCTCGTAAAGATCGCCGCCTTCAAGCGAAAGTGCGCCGTCTCCGTCGCGGAGCATCGCGGTGATCTCGCCGCGATAGACCTTGCCCGAGCCGTAATCGAGCTTCACGATCCTGCCCTTTATGCTGCTTCCGTCGCTGTATGTGAGCGTTTCGCCCTCGTAACTGAGTTTTGCACTGCTCCCGTCGGGATAATAGACCTTCCCGCTTACGGGATCGCCGTTTCTGTCAACCCTGCCGACGAATCTGACCGTTCCGTGTTCGTCCGTTTTATATGACAGCCAGCGCAGACCGCTGAAATAAAGTGCGGCAAACAGACTGCCGACAAGCAAAAGAGAGGCAAGCAGGACAAGAAGTATAAAGCTTTTCAGTGAAATTGATCTGCGGGATGCCGCCATTGCCGTTGTCCTTTCGAAATATGTTTTGTCGGTCAGCCGCTGATCTTGCCGAGCAGCTCGCCGATATAAGGGATGAAGAGCAGCAGTGCGTATGAGGCAACAAAAAAGACAACTACGGCGATCACAAGGGTGATGAAGTCGGTACCCTTGGCACTGTATCGCATGTCAGCCTTTATTCTGTTACTTTCATCGATGAAGAAGCGCGCGGTGTTCAGATCCATCTTTTTGGTTCTTGCCGAGAAGCAGACACCCGCCGCGTCGGAGGTAAAATTGTCGTCGGCTTCCCAGACCATCTTGCGGAGTACCGAGCCGTCGCGCAGGGCGTGACGGACAAAGCGGTTTTTTGCGTAGCCGAGCTCTTCCAGAGAGAGCGCGGAGTCCTTGTCGCAGGCACCCCTCTTTATAAGATCGCGCACAAACGCGCCGATGATGCGTTTGTTGTAATAAATCGAGCACGCACCGATCATAATTCCGATGAAGATCGACCAGACGACAAGCTCGGAGGTGCTGAGTCTGCTAAAAAAATCCAACATATATTTCCTTTAAAAAATTCTGTGAAACAGTTATCCTGCACGTATTATATCAGAAAAAAAAGCGCAAAATATAACATAATTGTGAAGAATTCATAAATTTTAATTGCCGCAAACGCACGGTCGGTGTATACCCCGACGGCAAGCGGGTTATACTTAAATCGCAAAGGAAAATCTGCAATAAAAAAGGATGGTACTGTTATGAAAATGAAAAAGAAGCTCAGCGAAAAGGCTGTCTACACAATTCTGTGGACAAGTACGGCGGCTGCGGCGGCACTTGTCATAATACTGACTGTTTTTGCCGCGTCGAAGAGAGCCGAGGGCGACAGGATAATAACCGCGCCCGTCGGAAGCATAAAAACGTCG
Organism: uncultured Clostridia bacterium; assembly: GCA_937895775.1. Classification (GTDB taxonomy): domain Bacteria; phylum Bacillota; class Clostridia; order Oscillospirales; family CAG-272; genus CAKSQF01. The sequence continues at coordinate 4,397 of CALBLD010000022.1, read as the reverse complement.
GTGACGACCAAAAAGCCGACAAAGCCGCCTGTGACAAGCAGAGGCGACACACAGGTTGACGGACCCGCGATCAGCTTTATCGCACCTGTTTCGGGTAAGGTATCGAAGGGTCACAGCCTTGAAACCCTTTCCTATTCGCTCACGATGAACGATTACAGAACCCACTCGGGAGTCGATATTCCCGCCGAAAAGGGAAGTGCCGTTGTCGCCTGCCTGGACGGCAAGATCACAGGGGTTTACAAGGATCCGCTCATGGGCAATGTGATCGAGCTTACCCACGAGGGCGGCTACAAATCGGTCTATATGAATCTTGCCGACGAGATGCCCGAAACGATCGCCGAGGGGAAAACGGTCAGAGCGGGACAGACGATAGGCGCAGTGGGCGAGAGCGCAATCTGCGAGCTTGCCGACGAGCCGCATCTGCATTTTGAACTTTACCGTGAGGGTGTACAGATCGACCCCGCCGAAATGATCGATTTCGGCAAATAATGATCCGGAAAAAGAGCGGACGGCAAAAGCGTCCGCTCTTTTCGGCTTTGTAATTACAAAAAGGAGGCATATGTCGGTGTGTACGGCAATAGCATACAAAACAAATGATCTTTATTTCGGCAGAACGCTTGATTACGAGCAATCCTTCGGGGAGAGCGTCGTTGTGACCCCGGGAAGATATCGGTTTGATTTCAGATACGGCGGAGCCGATGACCGTCATTACGCGATTGTCGGTATGGCGCACGTCGCAGACGGCTTTCCGCTCTACTATGACGCCGCAAACGAGAAGGGACTGTGCGCCGCGGGACTGAACTTTGTCGGCAATGCGGTTTATGCAAATCAGCCGTCGGAAGACGGGCGGACGTCTGTTGCAGTCTTTGAGTTTATCCCGTGGTTGCTTTCGTCCTGCGCATCGGTCGCAGAGGCAAGACGCATGGTCGGGGAAATCACACTTGTCGGAGCCGATTTTTCGGAGAAATACCCTTGCGCGCAGCTTCATTGGCTGATCGCCGACCGGGATGAGTCGATAGTCGTCGAACCGACCGCCGACGGGCTGAAAATCCACGACAATCCGATCGGGGTGCTTACGAACAATCCGCCGTTTGAAACGCAGATGTTCATGCTGAACAATTATGCGGGACTTTCGGCATACGAGCCGGAAAACCGATTTTCGGAAAGGCTGACCCCCGATTTTTACAGCAGGGGAATGGGTGCGATCGGTCTGCCCGGAGATCTGTCCTCGGCTTCCCGCTTTGTCAGAGCCGCCTTTACCAAGCTGAATTCGGTCTGCGACGGCTCGGAAGAGGAGAGCGTGAGCCAGTTTTTTCATATTCTCGGCAGTGTCGGACAGACAAGAGGATGCGTCAGACTTCGCGGCGGCTGTGAAATTACGATATATACCTCATGCATAAGTGCCGCAAAGGGGATATATTATTACACCACCTACAAAAACAGCAGTATAAATGCGGTCAATATGCGGAGAGTACCGCCCGATGACGACAGGCTTGCCGTCTTTCCGATCGACGACAGCCTGCATGTAACAATGCGCAACTGAAAAGAGGGGAGACCGAAAACGGTCTCCTCGGCGGTTTTTATCCGACTACCTTGTAGCCCTCTTTTTCGATCGCCTTTGCTATCGCCTTGTCCGGAAGTTCGCCGTCAAGGGTAAGCACAGCCTGCCCTTTTTCGTGGCTGACATCTGCGGAGAGGACATGAGGAAGTGCTTCGAGACACTTTTTCACTCTCGCCTCGCAGTGTCCGCACATCATTCCTTCGATTTTTACCGTCTTTTCTGTTCTTTCCATGATTTTTACTCCTTTGCTCTTTCTTTTTATCCTTTTTTCTTTTTTGATGTTCAGTACATTGAGCCGCAGGGCGTTCGTGACCACGCAGAAGGAGGACAGGCTCATTGCGGCTGCCGCAAACATCGGATCGAGCTTCCATCCGAACAGTCCGGCGGCAAGCGGGATGCCGATTGCATTGTAGATAAACGCCCAGAAGAGATTCTCGTGAATGTTCGCAAGTGCGGCTTTGCCGAGCCTTATCGCCGCGGGAAGCTCGGACAGACCGCTTCCCATAAGGACAACGTCAGCCGAATCTATCGCTATGTCGGTGCCTGCGCCGACCGCAATGCCGAGATCGGCGGCGGTCAGAGCGGGCGCATCGTTTATGCCGTCCCCGACCATTGCGATCTTCCTGCCGGATGCGGAGAGTTTCTTCACAGCCTCCGCCTTCTGCCCGGGGAGCAGTTCGGCGACGACCTCGTCAACGCCTGCCGCTTTTCCGATCGCCTCGGCGGTCGCTCTGCGGTCGCCCGTGAGCATAATTACATGCAGTCCCATGTTTTTTAGTTCGGCGACCGCTTTTGTGCTGTCCTCCCGCAGACTGTCGGATACCGCTATTATGCCGAGTATCCTGCCGTCCTCGGCAAAGACCATCGGGGTCTTGCCCTCGGCGGACAGCCTGTCGGCTTCCTTTTCGACCTGACCGAGGTCGGCTTTGCCGTCAAGACGTTCGCTCACAAAGCGCACCGATCCGCCGATCAGCTGTTTTCCCGCCCTGTATGCCGCAAGTCCGCCGCCCGGAAAGATTTCGAATGCATCGGTCTTGTCGGGAACCGGATTTGTTTTTGACGCATAAAGCGCGATTGCTCTGCCGAGCGGGTGCTCGCTCTTTGATTCAAGTGCGTATGCGGCACGGATAAGTTCGTCCCCGCTCACATTGCCAAACGGGATGATGTTGCAGAGCGACGGCTCGCCTTTTGTCAGTGTGCCTGTCTTGTCCAGCGCAACCGCGCCGATCCTGCCCGCCGATTCGATCGATGCGGCGGTCTTGAAGAGAATACCGTTCCGCGCACCCTTTCCGCTTGCAGCCATTATCGCAACCGGGGTCGCAAGTCCGAGCGCACACGGACAGCTTATGACAAGCACCGATATGCCTCTTGCAAGTGCCGCTCCCACGCCCGCGTCCGCGATAAGCCAGCCGATGGTGGTAACAAGTGCGATAAGCAGGACGGCGGGGACGAATATGCCCGATACCTTGTCGGCAACCTTTGCGATAGGTGCCTTTGTGGCGGCGGCATCGCTGACCATTCTGATTATAGAGGACAGGGTTGTGTCCTTGCCGACCGCACCCGCACGGCAGGTCAGAAAGCCCGAACGGTTGACGGTTGCCGCCGATACGCTGTCTCCGGTTTTCTTGTCAACCGGGATGCTCTCTCCGGTGAGTGCCGATTCATCGACCGCACCCGAGCCGTCGGTGACGACTCCGTCTGCGGGAATGCTCTCGCCCGGACGAACAACGAATATGTCGCCGACCGCAAGCGAAGAGACAGCCACCCTGACCTCTTTTCCGTCACGGATCACGGTCGCCTCCTTGGGAGAAAGCTTCATCAGCGCACGCAGTGAATCGGTTGTTTTGCCTTTTGCCCTTGCCTCAAGTGTCTTGCCGACAGTGATGAGCGTCAGGATCATCGCCGCCGATTCGTAATAGAGACCGTGCAGCATGTGTGCGGCATGCTCGGGCGACGCGGTCATCCTGAAAAAGACAGCCGTGCTGTAAATATAGGCGGCGGAGGCACCGAGTGCGACCAGACTGTCCATGTTCGGCGCACGGCGGACGAGTGCCGAGAATCCGCTTGTGAAGAAATTCTGATTTATGACCGCTATCATGGTGGTGACAAGCAGTTCAAAAAGTGCGACCGCAAGCGGATTCGATATGAATCCCGCAGGCAGCGGGAAGTTCCACATAATTCCGCCCATCGTGACGTATAAAAGCGGAATAAGGAGCAGAAGCGACCATATCAGTCTTTTTCTCCTTTTCGGCGTTTCGCTGTCGTCGAGCAGTTTCTCGTCATCCTCTTCGCCGCCGTCGGTACCGCCGTCCGCCGATTTTGCGCCGTAACCCGCCTTTTCGACCGCACCGATTATTTTGCGGTCGGGCAGATCGGTATCGACCAGCATGTCGCCCGTGAGCAGATTCACCGATACGCTCTTTACTCCGTCAACTGCCGATACCGCCTTTTCGACCCTTGCCGAACACGCCGCACAGCTCATTCCGCTGACTTTGTATTTTTTCATGTCTTTTCCCTCCTGTTTTTACATAAGCTTGCCGATCACGGTCATAAGCTCGTCGATCTTGCCGTCGTCGCCGTGTCTTATCGAGTCTGCGACGCACTCCCTGATGTGTCGGTCAAGCAATAATTTTTCAAAAGAGGCGATCGCCGAGGTCACCGCCGCGCTCTGTGTAAGCAGATCGACGCAGTATGCGTCGTTTGTCACCATGCGTGCGATCCCCCGCACCTGACCCTCTATGCGTGCGAGACGGTTGAGAAGTTCCTTCTTTTCGTCCGCGTTCCGCTCTTTCTTATGTCCGGAACAACAGCACTCCCCGTTATTCTCTCTCTTTTC
>CALBLD010000021.1 GCA_937895775.1 uncultured Clostridia bacterium | reverse complement strand
ATCGACGCGACCATGGTAATATTGAACCATACCGGATTTTTTGCCTTTTCACCCGTTTTCTTTCCGGTGCTTTCGATGTCGGTCGGCATGTCATGAGTTTCCGGCACTTCCGTAACCTGCGCCGACGTAATCCCGGTTACGGTTTCCGGTGCGGAAACATCGGTATCGTCAGTATCCGGGCATGGCGTGTCGCATGCCGCGCCCGTGTCGGCGACATCAGCCTGCGGCTGCTCGGTAAGTATGTCCTGTACCGCAATGTCGGCTGAACGCATCATGCATTTGTAGCCGAGCGTCAGCGAGGATGCCATACCGAATATTCCGCGTATGATCGGCAGACGCAGTATCGGCGAGCTTTTGCCGCTGTTTTTCCATTCTTCGGTGATTATTTTTCCGGAGGTATTCCTGACCGCCATTGCGGTTTTTTCGGGACCGCGCATCATTATTCCTTCAATGAGCGCCTGACCTCCTATTGATGTTTTTTTAACAGACACTGTCCATTCTTCCTTTCGGACTTTTTATGTATTCTAACTCTCAAATGTGAACTTCGTATGAATGTTTTCGGTATAACCGATGTTTTTTTGCCGGGACGGCAAGGGCATGCGGACAGGATGAAGGACGTGCGGGAAAATATATTTTCCCAAAAGGTGTCTATCCTCTTGCAAAAAACGAAAAAATGTTTATAATATTCCATAGGTGTCGGTGTGATGCCGCAGTATTATCGGGGAGCGGATTTGATTACATGAAAATTGTTGTTGCCGGTGACGGCAAGGTCGGCGATACACTTATCGGATATATTGCCGCCGAGGGACATGATGTTACGGTTATTGATACAAATCCCATGGCAATAGACAATGTCGTGAACAGATTTGACGTAATGGGAATCGTCGGAAACGGCGCGTCGTACGAAACACAGACCGAGGCGGGGGTCGGTTCGGCTGACCTTTTCATAGCCGTTACATATTCGGACGAGCTTAATCTTATGAGCTGTATAATTGCCAAAAAGCTGGGTGCGGGAAACACGATCGCAAGAGTAAGAAATCCCGATTATGCGAAATCGACATTCTTCCTTTCGCGTAAGCTCGGAGTTGATCTTATAATAAATCCCGAGGATCAGGCGTCGCATGAGATCGCAAGACTTCTGCGTTTCCCTGCGGCAATGAAAATAGACGAGTTTTCAAGAGGAAAAGCCGAACTTGCCGAAATAAAGATATCTGCGGATCATCCGCTGATCGGCAGAAATCTTGTCGGACTTGAAAAGGCTTTCGGCGTGCGTGTGCTGATATGCACTGTGCGTCGCGGCGATGAGGTGATTATCCCGAGAGGCGATTTCGTTTTCAGACAGGGAGATATAGTCGGCGTTGCCGCATCACAGACCGATCTGTCGAGATTTTTCGATAAGCTCGGACTTCTGAAAAAACGTGTCAGATCGGTAATCATAGCGGGCGGCGGAAAGACGGCACTCTACCTTGCGAAGAGGCTTGTCCCTCTCGGAATGAAGGTAAAACTGATCGAGGCTGATGAGCCGCGGTGCAATGAGCTTTCGGCACTTTTGCCGCCGTCGGTCACGGTTATAAACGGGAACTGTATAGACTCCGAACTGCTTGTTGACGAAGGACTCGAAAGTGCCGACGCATGTATTGCGCTTACCGGCTCGGACGAGCTTAATGTCGTCGTTTCAATGTTTGCACACAGTAAAGGAGTGGGCAAGGTTATCGCAAAAATAACCAAAATATCTTCGGTCGGTATGCTGGAACCTGCCGGGATCGATTCGATCATCTCGCCGAGAGCGGTCACGTCGGACGGTGTTCTGAGGTATGTCCGCGGCATAGAGAGCGGCAGGAAGGGTTCACGCGTTTCGGGAAATATAAAAACACTGTATAAGATCTGCGACAATAAAGCCGAAGCACTTGAATTTGATGTAACGCCGAATTTCGGATATTGCGGAGTGGCACTCAAGGATCTGAAAATCAAGAAAAATCTGCTGATCGCATCAATAGTCAGAAACGACAGCGTGCTGATTCCCGGAGGACTTACGACGATCGAGTCGGGCGACAGCGTAATTGTTGTCACTACCGATGAACAGCTCTGTGACATCAATGACATTATGGCATAAGTGAGGCAATGACGTGAATCACAGAATGGTTGTATATATAACGGGTCATCTGATGCGTGTTGAGGCACTGCTCATGCTTCTGCCGACCTGCTGCGCTCTCGTATACAGAGAAAATCCGATACCATTTGCGGTGCCGATTGCGATGCTTCTTGTCTGCGGAAGTATTTTGTGTCTTCTGCGGCCGAAGAATACAAGACTCACCGCAAGGGACGGATTTGTTACGGTTGCGCTTTCGTGGATAGTGCTTTCGCTTTTCGGTATGCTGCCGTTTATGATCTCGGGCTCCATAACATCTCCGGCAGACGCTTTTTTTGAGACCGTGTCCGGTTTTACAACGACAGGTTCGAGTATTTTAAACGAC
>CALBLD010000020.1 GCA_937895775.1 uncultured Clostridia bacterium | reverse complement strand
CCATAGGCTCGGTTGTCTGCAACACTGCGATGATCCTTGCGATAAGCATCATATTCACCCCGTCGGTCATAAAGAGAAAGGATTTTGCCCCGAAGTCGGCAATTCTGATAATCGCGGTTGCGGCACTTTTCCTGCTTTCGCTCAGCGGATCGCTTTCGATGATCGGAGCAGCCATTCTTCTTGTCATCTTTGCGCTCTACATTTTCGAAAACGTCCGTTCGGCAAAATCCGAACATTCGGAGGCAGCTTCGGAAGCTCCCGCAAAGGATAAAAAATCGGTCATTCTGAACATTCTGCGAATCGTGATCGGTGCGGCTTGCATAGTTATCGGGTCAAGACTGCTTGTAGACAACGGAAGCAAGATCGCTTCCTCGTGGGGAGTTTCCGAGGCGATTATCGGAGTCACGATAGTTGCGATAGGAACGTCGCTTCCCGAACTTGTGACCGCAATAACCTCGATCATAAAGAAGCAGTCCTCAATGTCGGTCGGCAATATCATCGGTGCGAACGTCATAGATACGACTCTGATCCTCGCAACCTGTTCGTTCGTGTACGGCGGCAAGCTTCCCGTCTCGGCGCAGAACATATACCTTGACTTTCCGATCGCAATAATCGTATCGGCAATAGCCGCAGTACCCACGATCATCAAAGGAAAATTCAGCAGATGGCAGGGATTTCTGATGCTTGCGATCTACATTGTTTATCTTTTGATTTCAACCGTATGGCTTACCCCCTATTTATCACTGTTCGGGGCAAAGCTCGCATAACTATCCGAAAAAACACAACTGCAACGCCTTTAGCCATGGTACGACAACTAAGTATTCAAGTAAGGTGGCGGTACAGCTTTCGCTGTACCGCCGCTTTGCGTTATCGATTTTTCTTTTTGTGGTTTTTCATACCGGCTACAAAGTCGGTTTAGCGTAACCGCACGGATACAGTGGATTGTACAACACCAACCTTGTTTTAAGGTTCTGCAAGCAGATCTTCGTTAATACATCATTTGATTTTTTCTATCGGCATCCAGATCTGAACGTTGCGTTCGGATTCGGGCTGCCAATGATAAACTGCAAGTTCGGGTGCATTTTTTAATTGAAATCCCATATCGGGCATCCATTCGGTCAGGATCCGGATTCTCAGATTGAGGAGATCAAAATAATCGCAAATCGGACTTTTTACATCTTTTGTTTCAAAAATCACATAAGTGCTTTGAGGAACAACTATGTTTTCCAACCCCAAACCTTCAACAAAATCAACACCTGTAACTGATTTGTTATAAAGATTTTCTCTTTCCCAATCATCTAACAGATGACAGTAATAATAGTCATAACCCTCATCTGTGATGTTTGTGATAACGCAATGTGAATCAATATTTCGTGATGCTCCGCGAAGAAACCATTGTTTTCCTCTTGTCGTTATAAAAAGTTGTTCTTCCTGCTGTTCTCTTTCCTTACCGTAAGGAGCGCCGGTGAAATGTTTTTTGTATCCCGTTAAAATCATTTCCGGTTTTTCTTCAATTCTGTAATTCATCAGTTTACCGCCTTCCAAAGATATTTTTAAAACAAGGCGGGAGAAAGATCTTAGTTTGCTGCCCTTCATTCGTGCCGACGAAGGAGTAACACCGTGAAACTTTTGAAACGCCTTGGCAAAGCTGTCCGGACTCTCATAGCCATATTTCATAGCAACATCAATAACTTTAATATCTGAGGTTGCCAATTCGCTTGCCGCAAGCGACAACCTGCGATTTCTTATATATTCGCCGACAGTAAAACCACACAAGATACTGAATATCCGCTGAAAGTGATATGTTGATGAGAAACTTTGCTCTGCGACAATATCGTAATCGATTTCTTCCGTTAAATGCTCTTCGATATAGTCAACAGCGTTTTGTATTCCGGTTATCCAATCCATCGTATCCCTCCTTATCTGCCAATATTCTATCAAACGGTGATTTGTTTTTCCCGACAATCTGTGCTAACTGCAATCGGGTCTTTCTGCAATAAAGATATATGCAAATTCGGTTTCCCGCTTTTTTATGTCGGCAAAGCCGCATTTATGAAGCAGTATCAGTGTTTCTTCGGGATCATCGGGGTAGATTTCAATGCTGTATTCACCGAAATCAAGTCGGCTGTTGCGATTTTTATCGATCGAAAGCACAAATCTTCCTCCATGTCCGAGAAGTGAAAACACCTTAGCTATCGCCTGCTTCTTATCTCTGATATGCATGAAGGTAAGCGACGAATAGATAAGATCAAATTTCTCCGAAAAATCATAACGCAGAAAATCGGCACAGACGAGCCTTACATTTTCCGATATAAGGTGAGTCTTTGCGAGTTTCACGGTTTCGGGTGAAATATCTATTCCGCAAAACGATCTGACCGCCGGTGCAACCCTGACTGCAAGCCGTCCGCTACCGCAGCCGATTTCAAGGACGCTCTGCGTCGGATCCGGCTCCAGCATATCGAAAAAGGTTCCGCCGTCCCACTTGTCCATATACGCGCGAAGCTCCGGCGGATCAAGTACGGGATCGTTGCCGAGCCTTGCAAGAGCGTCATAATGCGCGATTACCTCATCAGTCACTGTTCCGATTTCTCCTTTATCCGTTTATTTATCCTGACTATATCACATTCATCCGAAAAAAGCAACATATAAAAACAAAAAAGTACCTCCCGCTGTCTGCGGGAGGTACACCGATTATTTATTTGCCGTGCTTTTTGTCGCTTTGTCCTTTATGGCAGGCTCCTGCCATGGCACAGTGAGCGCAATTGCATCCGCAGGACGATTTGCCCTTCTTTTTGTCTCTGACAAGATTCACTATCACAGCCGCAACGATCAGAATGAGTACGGCACATATGATTATCGTTCCGATATTATCGGCAATCCATGCAAACATAAAATTCAAAGCTCCTTTCACAGATTTTCTTTCGGTTTAAGTCTTTTTATACCTTGACTTTTTCGGTCAGCTTGGTAGCTTCCTTGTAGGGGCGGACAAGCATGTATATCATTCCCGCAAGAAGTACTACCGCAGCTACGACGCCTATTATGCTTACGCTTACATCGTTGCCTGCAATCTTGCTTATAAGATTGCCGAACTGATTTATCATAAGAGCGATAACATAAGCGAATCCGCACTGATAGCCGATTGCGAACCAGGTCCACTTCGCGCTGTTCATCTCACGCTTGATTGCGCCGATAGCCGCGAAGCAGGGAGCGCAGAGAAGGTTGAATACGAGGAATGAGTAGCCTGTGATTCCGGTGAACTTCTCGGCAAGAGTTGCCCATACGTTGCCTGATGCTCCGTAAAGGATACCCATGGTGCCGACGATGTTTTCCTTAGCGACAAGACCGGTGATCGATGCAACGGTTGCCTGCCAGTTGCCCCAGCCGAGAGGCTTGAAGATCCATGCAATTGCTCCGCCGATTACTGCGAGAAGCGACTTGTCGATTTCCTCTTCGGAAAGCATACGGAAGGTTCCGTCAACTACTCCGAAGTAGGTTGTGAACCATACGGCGATGGTCGAAAGAAGGATGACTGTTCCGGCTTTCTTTATGAACGACCAGCCGCGCTCCCACATCGAACGGAGAACATTGCCTACCGTAGGAAGGTGGTATGCGGGAAGTTCCATAACGAAGGGAGCGGGATCGCCCGCAAACATCTTTGTCTTCTTAAGCATGATACCCGATATGATTATAGCCGCCATACCGATGAAATATGCGCTTGTGGCAACCCAAGCCGAGCCTCCGAAGAGTGCGCCGGCAATCATGCCGATAAACGGTACCTTTGCGCCGCAGGGGATAAAGGTTGTTGTCATTATTGTCATACGGCGGTCGCGTTCGTTTTCAATTGTACGCGATGCCATGATTCCGGGAATACCGCATCCGGTGCCTATGAGCATAGGAATGAAGGATTTACCCGAGAGGCCGAACTTACGGAAGATACGGTCAAGGACGAATGCGATACGCGCCATGTATCCGCACGCCTCAAGGAATGCGAGGAGGAGGAAGAGAACGAGCATCTGGGGAACAAATCCGAGTACTGCGCCGACGCCTGCGACGATACCGTCAAGGAGAAGTCCGGACAGCCATTCGGGAGCCTTTGCAGCCTCAAGTCCGTCGCCTATAAGAGCCGGAATACCGGGAACCCATACAGGGAAATCAGCGGGATCGGGTTCTGCAAATTCATTGTTTTCGCCTGCGAAATATTCAACTGCTTCAAGGTAGGTGACGCCGTTTGTTCCCGCCTCTTCGGCTTTTGTGAGATTTTCGGGAATCTTTGAGTAGTAAACCGTCATTTCGGTCTGCTCGAGGGTTTCCTCATCTTCAACGATAACGGTAGACTTTTCTTCGTCTGTTTTGAAGTTCTTGATTGCTTCGAGAGCGGCGGCGGCATCGAAATCCTCAGCCTCCGTATCGATCTCAACAAACGCATTGACCGCGTTCATCGCATCGGTATATGTATCGGCGGCTTCGTTGTAAGCCTTCGCGCCTATACCGAGCAGATGCCAGCCGTCGCCGAACACGCCGTCGTTCATCCAGTCGGTCGCCATAGATCCGACGGTAACCATCGAAAGATAGTAAACGATGAACATAATGGCTGCGAAGATCGGAAGTCCGAGCCAGCGGTTTGTGACTACCTTATCTATCTTATCCGAAGTCGTCAGCTTGCCGACACTCTTCTTCTTGTAGCAGGATTTGATTATCGATGCTATGTAGATATATCTCTCGTTTGTAATGATCGACTCTGCGTCGTCATCCATTTCCTTCTCGGCAGCGGCAATATCCTTTTCGATATGTTCTTTCGTCTCGGGAGTGATCTTGAGTGAAGCGAGGACCTTGTCGTCTCTCTCGAATATCTTTATCGCATACCATCTCTGCTGTTCTTCCGGATAATCGTGAACAGCGGCTTCCTCTATGTGAGCGATTGCATGCTCTACACAGCCGGAGAATGTATGCATCGGAACGGTCTTACCGTTCTTTGCCGCATCGATTGCGGCTTCAGCCGCCTCCATGATACCTGTACCCTTAAGAGCCGATATCTCAACGATCTTGCAGCCGAGCTGACGTGAAAGCTCTGCCGTATCAATCCTGTCCCCGTTCTTCTTTACGATATCCATCATGTTTATCGCAATGACTACCGGGATACCAAGCTCGGTGAGCTGTGTGGTCAGATAAAGGTTTCTTTCGAGGTTCGTACCGTCTATAATGTTCAGGATGGCATCCGGACGCTCGCCGATGAGGTAATTTCTCGCCACCACCTCTTCAAGTGTGTAGGGGGAAAGCGAATAGATTCCGGGAAGGTCGGTGACTATTACGCCGTCGTGCTTCTTCAGCTTGCCTTCCTTCTTTTCAACAGTTACTCCCGGCCAGTTGCCGACGAACTGATTTGAACCCGTAAGTGCATTGAAAAGTGTCGTTTTACCGCAGTTCGGGTTTCCTGCAAGTGCAATTCTGATGTTCATATTTACTCCTTTCGTCAACGGTTGCCACAAGGCAACCCAATCTCAAAAATTATTCGACTTCAATCATTTCCGCATCCGCTTTGCGCAGCGAAAGCTCATATCCGCGGACGCTGACCTCGACGGGATCTCCGAGCGGAGCAACCTTACGGACATAAATTTCGGTACCCCGTGTAATTCCCATATCCATGATTCTGCGCTTGATCGCACCTTCACCGTTCAGTTTCTTTACGGTTACGGTTTCACCTATTTTGGTTTCTCTCAGTGTTTTCATTTGTTTCTTCCCTTTCTGTCTGTATTTATATCATAATTTTTCTCGCCATCTCTTCGCTTATGGCAACGCGTGAATCTTTCACATTTACAATAACGTTCCCGTTGAGAGAAGTAATGACAGTAACATTACCTCCGACAACAAATCCGAGATTTTCAAGATGTTTCTTTACTTCCGGACTTCCGCCGATCTTTTTTACCGTATTTTCTTCGCCGACATCGGCAAGTGACAATGGCATCATACATCCTCCTTGGTTGCCCTTGGTTAACTACACCCTGTATTATAGTTAACCGACAGCAACTTGTCAAGGGGTTTTTGAAAAATTTTTTCGAAAAAAGTAAAAAAAGTTACCCTAAAGCAACTTGATTTTCGGGAAGAGGTGTGCTATACTAAGAACGACGAAAGCGGACGCTCATCGTCCGGAGAGCCGGAAAGCGACATATGCGGCAGTAGGTGTCCCGATTTTTGTCATTTAAAATCGGAGGCGATTATATGAGGCTGCTGGAATCCGGCGAAATGTATCTTGAAACAATCCTGGTGTTATCAAAAAAAACAAACACTGTCCGCTCGATTGATATTGCGGAGTATATGGGCTTTTCGAAGCCCGCCGTCAGTCGCGCCATGGCAAAGCTCAGGGCGGACAAATACATAATTATGGACAAGGACGGGTTTATTGCACTGACCGGTTCGGGCAGAGAAATTGCCGAAAAAATCTACGAACGTCACACGGTACTCACAAAACTTCTGATATCCATCGGCGTTGACGAAGAGACAGCAGCCGCCGATGCATGTAAAATAGAGCATGATATCAGCGACAAAACATTTGAAGCGATGAAAAAGCACAGTCTTAACTAAAGACCGAAAGCAGATTTCCGCAGATGCGGAAAATGCAGTTACTTTCATAACACAAATCAGACGGTTATCCGCAAGGACAACCGCCTGATTTTCTGTTTGGGTTCAATCACAAAGCGGATATACGAACCGACAACAAAAAACAGTTGCCATCTTTTTTTCGAAAACGCTTGACAACCGAACGGTAGGTAGGTATAATACGGACAGAGCCAATCGGGATCAACAAAAAGCACGAATCGGGGATATAAAACATGCGCAGACAAAAAATCTATGCCGTTCTGATAATAATTACACTGACTGCGGGAGCCGTGCTGTTTTTCGCTTTTTATAATCGTTCGGTGTTTAACGGCAATCGCGTGGCGGATCGGAACTCTTACATGCTTGACATAAGACGCATGAACGGCACGGACACACACTCTTTGGAACTCAGAGATGGCGATACTCTCGGCATCCGGTTCAATGGCAAAAAAAGCTCGTTACACATGGAAATCCGATCACCCGACGGAAAAGTATTGTACGCCGGAAACGGAACCGAGGCAACCGACTTTACCATATCTGTCCCGAAACACGGCAGTTACCTTATCTTTGTGAAGGCTTGCCATGCGACCGGCGGCAGCATAAGCATAAAGGTCAGAAGAGGCATGAAATAAAATTGCTCATATCGGAAAAGCCGAAGCAGAGCCGAAACAAACAGTCCTTTTCTGCCTGCAGGGTTCGCATCGATTATTCTGATTTCAATCATTTTTACATCCAAAATCATTATCCTTATTTTTCTTTTTCGGTATACGCACAATTATTACGCAGATCGCTGTGATAAGTATTATCGGGAACGCGATCCCGGCAAGCATACCCGCTCTCATGTTGTCATCCGCACTCTGGGTGAAAAGTCCGATCACGCCGGGACCGACAGAGGCGCCGAAATCCCCTCCCATGGCGAGCAGTGCGAAAAGTGCCGTACCGCCCGAAGGCATCCTTTCCGAAGAAATGCTGATTGAGCCGGGCCACATGATACCCACCGAGAATCCGCAGACTATGCATCCGATCAGTCCGAAAGC
>CALBLD010000019.1 GCA_937895775.1 uncultured Clostridia bacterium | reverse complement strand
TATCGGGCGGATATTCGACGGGACGAGGAACAGAGTTGTCTATGAGCCGAACATGGGGGATTATCTTCTCTGTCATGCCGCATTTGTGATTCCGGCGGCATTTGCGTGCTATAAAACAGACGGCAATCTGAAAAGACTGAAGGGCAATACCGGGTATCTCAACCGGATGATCGATGCGAATATCGAGGGTTATTGCGCCATAAGGGATGCCGGACACGAAATACTGCCGGATGCGGATAAAGATTTTGAGGGTGCGGAGTATCGGAAAACCTGCCTCCGCTTTTTCAGGCTCATGTGCGCGACCGTACTCGGGAAGATCTGTGCTTCGGATCACGCAATGAACGCCGTCGATGAGATGAGCGTGCTGAATCGGGACTTGGAAAAATTCTTTGACGAAGACGGCGCCCTGTATCCGACATGGAAAGTGCTTGAAGACGAAGCGGGAAAATATCTTGAATGAAAGAGCCGATCACCAAAACAATCTCCGATGGATTTGCCGGAAGAGCTGCAAAGACATATATGTTTTTAGAAAGGATAGACGGAAATGAAATACAAAATCGAAAAGAATACCGTACAGGAAACGCTGATGATTCCGCTGTACGGGAGAAAAATGTGTTCCGGACTTTATCCGGAACTGTACCGCGACGAAACTGCGGCGAAAGTCATGGACAGTGTCGATTATGACTTTTCGGCACTCGAAAAAAGTTCCGGTAAACTCATGCAGCGTTTCGGATTTCTTGAGGCAGCCATGCGGCAGAGCGATCTTGCATATGAAGTGCGGGATTATCTGAAATCACACCCGCATGCGGCGGTCGTCAATCTCGGCTGCGGACTGGACAATACCGGACGTAACTGTGAAAACGGGACCTGTAAACTTTATAATCTGGATTTTCCCAACGTGATCGGGGTGCGCAACGAGCTTCTGCCTGCCGGAGAGCGTGAGGAGAACATAGCCTGCGATCTCAACGATACCGCATGGTTTGACAGGATCGACGCATCGGGCGACGTCATTTTTCTGGCGGCGGGTGTCTTCTATTATTTTCTGAAGGAACAGGTCCGTGCGCTTGTATGTGCGATGGCTGACGCATTCCCGGGCGGGGTTCTTGTCTTTGACGCCGCAAACAAAAAAGCGGTAAAACTGATGCTTAAAACGTGGCTGAAGGATGCAGAAATCAAGGATGTCGGAGCTTATTTTGCCGTTTCGGACGCAAAGAGCGAGCTTTCGGCGTGGGACAGCCGCCTGCAGGTCTCAAGCCGCGGCTATATGCTCGGCTATAATGATCTGAAGACCCCGTCGGTCAGCGGCTTTTTCAGATTCCTGTCGTCGGTCGGTGATAATATGATGAAAATGCAGATCGTAAAGATCGGGTTCGGAGGCAATCAATGAAGACGGGAAGAGAAAAGGCGGAACTCATCGCAGGTATGATCGGATGTCTGCTCTACGTGATCGGCGATTTTTTGTTTGCGGCAATCGGGAAAAACCAAAGTACGGAAACTTTCGGGCTGATGGTCAGAGTTGCCTATCTCGATATGGCAACATGGCGCATGGTGGCAAGCATTATCTGCGGCGTTCTCGGAACGGCACTTTATTACGTCGGCTTTCATCGGATGTGGAAACTCTTAAAACAGCACTGCACCGAACCCGGGCAACGTAAATGGGTCGTGATGTTTCGGATCGCCTATCTCACCGGCACGGTCTGCTGGGGCTATGTCCACGCCATGTTCATGAATGTGGCACTGATCTTTAAATTCACATTTGAGAAATACGGTGATGTGCAGGCGGCAGCCGACATTGCCAACAAAGTATTCTACTGCAATGCGGCACCGTTGCTTGCGTCATATTTGATTTGCGACGTGCTGATTTCTGTCGTGATGGTCGTTATGATATGGAAAAAGATGCTCCCGCTCAGAACAACGGCACAGCGGATACTTGCATCATTTTGCAATCCCATTGCTTTTGCCGGTATCGTCGGAAATCTGTTCACGCTTCTGCCGTGGCCGCTTAATCAGATCGACCACGGCACGGAGTCAGCCGGGCATCTGCTGATTTTGGTGCTGGGACTTGTTTTGCTGCATGAGACGGCGAAAAATAAAGAACGAAAGGGAACGATACAATGAAATATGCAGGTATGCCCATGGGTATGTGGGCGTTGTTTGCGGGATCGTTCAGAAAACAGCTTACCGACGTGTTCGGCTATGATGCAGACACTGCAGGGAAGATCGCAAAAAAGGCAAAGCCGAAATATAAGGAAATAATCGACGATCTGCCCGAATTTGAAAGG
>CALBLD010000018.1 GCA_937895775.1 uncultured Clostridia bacterium | reverse complement strand
AGGACGACTATAAAGATTTTTCCGCTGTGGAAGCCGCTGTTAACGCTGTTGTCCGGGGAAAAAATATTACCGAGCAGAGCGAAGTAGACGAAATGGCAAAAGCTATCGAAGATGCAATTGCCGCCCTGCAATATAAGGACGCCGACTACACCAAGGTAGATGAAGCCATTGACAAAGCAAATGCTTTGAAAAAGGACGACTATAAAGATTTTTCCGCTGTGGAAGCCGCTGTTAACGCTGTTGTCCGCGGTAAAAATATTACCGAGCAGAGCGAAGTGAATGAAATGGCGAAGGCTATTGAAGATGCGATTGCCGCTCTCGAGAAAAATCCGCAGACCGGCGATGCAAGCAACTTTGTTTTGCTGATTGCCCTGTTGTTTGTCAGCGGCGGTGCAGCCATCGGTACAACGGTTATAAGCAGAAGGAAAAAGTACAGCAGATAATAAACGATTTGACTTATACGGCGACTATCGGAAACGGTAGCCGCCGTAGTTTTTACGTCTTAAGACGCAAAGAGAAAACGGCGTAACAACAAGGGTTACGCCGTTTCGGAAAACTTATTAAACTGAGATACAAGAGTCGCCTCAAGGCACCTTCCTTACGGAGGGTGCCTTTGCGCCGCATCCTTTTTGTGTCAGATAATGTCAAAGATGTATGTGCCGTAGCCGTCGGCTCCGATGATGTCCCGATAATACTCCTCTGACTTTTTGTCGCCGAGAAAATGGGCGTACATGAGACACTGATATGCGAAAAATGTCTTTCTCGCCTCATCGGGTCTGTCAATGAAGGAGATAAAGAACGGAGTGGTGCCGAAATATCCGCAGTCGGTGATCTCTGCCTGCTTCCGGCAAACCGCGAGCTTTTCACGTATGAGTCTCTCGCCGCTTTGCCTGTCGCCGAGCAGTTCATGCGCACGTGCGACGTAAAATGCAAGCGTCGGCAGATACATATCGGAAAAGTAATCGAATCTGTATTTCAGAAACGATCCGAGTATTTCCTTTGCTTCCTTGTTTCTGTCCTCTTTCAGCAGACATATTGCCTCGAAGTAGCGGAAGGGAACCTCCTTGACCGGGTTCCAGAGACCTGAGCCGAGCGATTCGGGCAGAACGGTGGCGGCGGCAAAATATCTGCGTGCGGCGGTATAGTTTCCGAGCGCAAATTTCCTTGAACCGATCAGATAATGCGCATACATGTACTGATCGGCAATGTAATGCTCTCCGCCCTCGCAGGCAACGAAGTTTCTGCCGAGCAGGAGCTTTATCGCCTCCTCCGGCTTTTCCATGTGATTGTATGCGCGCGCAAGTTCGACCGTTATGTCGTCGCGGTCGTTGTCGCGCGACAGGATGTAGTCGGCAATCTCACGGGGTGATCTGCCTGTCTTTGCCATGAGATAGGCACTTTCGAAGGTGATCTGTCTGTCGGAGGCATCGGAAAGCAGGGACGCATGACGCATTGCCTCCGCCGCGCTTTTTTTGTCGGATGTGTGTGAATATCTGACCGCCGAAAGACACCTGTATGCTCTGTAATCATTGTTTTCGGATGCCTGCTTTGCAAAGATACGGTCGGATTTGCCGTAATGCTTCATGTGATAGAGCAGACAGCCGAGCAGATACGCCGCATTGCCGTCGTCCGGGCAGCCTGCTACCCGCTTTTCAAGCAGTTTTTTCTCGAACGGGCGCGAAGGGAAAACGATACCGATCGGTCTCGTGTTTTCGCCGCACTCTCCCGTTATGTCCATTCTGAGATATATTGCCATGGCGCAGAGCGGGGAGACAGCGTCGGCGGCATTGATTAAACCGACGATCTCATTATACATTCCCGCCTCCAGCATGTATGCGGCGATGTCAAGAATGTTCTGTGTGAGATCTGTCTTTACTTTGCCGCAAAGAGCGGTAATGTCTCCCGTAATGAGTGATTTCACCGCAAGTGCAAACAGGTTGAGACTGTCGCGCGACAGCGCACC
>CALBLD010000017.1 GCA_937895775.1 uncultured Clostridia bacterium | reverse complement strand
CGGACTATTACCTTTCGGGAAGTCTTACCGTATAGTCGGCACTTCCCCACGGCAAATAATCAAGGAAAGGAAATGAAAAATTATGAATATTCAGAGATATACACAGAAATCACAGGAAACCATACGTGACGCTCAGTCGCTTGCGGCCGAATACGGCAACCAGCAGATAACTGCGGAGCATCTGCTCTGCTCGCTCGTGTCGAAGTCGGACGGTCTTATTTACGAGCTTGTACGCAGAATGGGTGCCGATCCCGCACGCATACATTCACAGTGTCTTGACCTGATAGAGGCACTGCCGAAGGTACATGGCGGAGAAATATATGCCTCAAGAGAGGTTGCCGACATACTCGAAAAAGCGGAGAGCGAAGCCGACAACATGCATGACAGCTATGTTTCGGCGGAGCATCTCATGCTCGGCATCATCGAAAAGGGCGGCTCGAAGATAAAGGACATTCTGCGTGAAAACGGTATAGACCGTCAGGGCTTCCTGAAGATATTGAAAGAAGTGCGCGGAAACCGTTCCGCCGACTCGGACAATCCGGAGGCAACATATGACGTGCTGAAAAAGTACGGAACCGACCTCTGCACCCGTGCAAAGGCGCAGAAACTCGACCCTGTCATCGGCAGAGACGAGGAAATCGCAAATGTCATCCGTATCCTCAGCCGTAAGACAAAGAACAACCCGTGTCTGATCGGCGAACCGGGCGTAGGCAAGACGGCGATTGCCGAGGGTCTTGCCCAGCGTATCGTCAAGGGCGATGTACCGGCAAACCTCAAAGACACCACCATCTTCTCGCTCGACATGGGTGCACTTGTCGCGGGCGCAAAGTTCAGAGGAGAGTTTGAGGAACGTCTGAAAGCGGTTCTCAATGAGGTAAAAAGCTCGGAGGGCAAAATCATACTCTTCATCGATGAGCTTCACACGATCGTCGGTGCGGGAGCGACCGAGGGCGCAATGGACGCAGGCAACCTGCTTAAACCTATGCTTGCCCGCGGTGAGCTTCACTGCATCGGTGCGACCACGCTGAACGAATACAGAAAATACATCGAAAAGGATGCCGCGCTCGAAAGACGTTTTCAGCCCGTGCTT
>CALBLD010000016.1 GCA_937895775.1 uncultured Clostridia bacterium | reverse complement strand
TGGGACCGAAGGTCGGCAAACTTGTTTCGTCGCTGAAGCATACGGCAATAATCATGTATATGCTTTATATAGGACTTACGCTTGCTCAGCTTGTGTTGCTCTTGTTTAAAGTTGACTTCTACGACGCGGTGCTGATTTCGTTTTCAACGGCGGGAACCGGCGGATTTTCAAACATGAACAGCAGTATTGCCGCCTATTCAAGCGTTTATGTCGAAGTCGTCACAACTGTTTTTATGATGTTGTTCGGAATAAATTTCAACCTGTTCTATCTTGTAATTACCGGTAAGATTTTGCAGGCGCTGAAATCGGAGGAGCTTATATGCTATCTGACGATCTATGCGGCGGCAACACTGACGGTCACGCTGAACATCATGAAAATATACGGAGGCTTCGCTTCGGCACTCAGATATGCGGCATTCCAGAGCGCGTCGATTATGTCAACGACCGGCTTTGTCACGGCTGATATAACAACATGGCCGGCACTGTCGCAGACGGTTATGCTGCTTCTGATGTTTATAGGCGGATGCGCCGGATCGACCGGAGGCGGACTCAAAGTCGGACGTCTGATAATACTTCTGAAATCGGCGTTCCGCGAGATACGCTATGTCATACAGCCGCGGACGGTCAGAACGGTCAGATTCGAAGGAAAGACGGTCGAAAGCGATGTCGTAAGAGGAACAAGTAATTACTTCGTGATATATATGCTGGTACTCGTCGTTTCGACAATCGCAGTCTCCGCGATCGAAAAGACCGATGTGGTTACCGATTTTACCGCCGTTGTTTCCTGCCTGAATAATATCGGACCTGGTCTCGGAACGCTCGGTATGGGAAACTTCTCGGCGTTTTCCGGTTTGACAAAGCTGATTCTTTCGGCAGATATGCTGCTCGGAAGACTTGAAATATACCCGTTTCTGATTCTTTTTTCGGGATCTGCCGGAAGAGAAAGATAAAAAAATGATAAAGCTACCCCAACGAAATGAAAGGATTTTGTATGCGTTTGTTTAAAAGAATTGCGGTTTTTCTGGTAATGTGCTTTCTGCCGATTGCATTGCTCACGGCTATTTCGTCAACTGCCGCGGGCAATGCCGTGATCGGCGTCGAGGACAATAACACTGCGGTTCGAGGCGGCAAATTTACGGTTGACATTATAGTATCGAATAACCCCGGACTGAAACAGATTGATGTTGATCTGTCGTATGACCGCACGGTCATGCGGCTTGAAAGTCTGTCGTTTGCCCAGTTTCTGCGGGATGACGGCTCGGTGAGCTGTACTTTCGATAAAAACAGGCTCACGATTACTTCGGATGACGGCGTTCTTTCGAGAAACGGAGTCTATGCGACCGCAACATTTGTGCTTGATAACGGCGCAAAAAAGGGAGAATATAAAATAACCCCCGCCGCAGGTGCTTCCGGAATGAAGGATGCGGGCGGACAGACGGTAAAAGCGGACTTTGTTGCGGGAACCGTAGAGCTTTCCTGCTTTCATAATTACAGAAAGACGGTTTTCAAACCGACATGCAGCTCGGAGGGCTATACCGAATACAGATGTACCGAGTGCAGTATAACATACATTTCCGATTACGTTGACAAGGTTGCCCATACGTGGACGGTGGTGTCCACGGAGGACCCGACCTGTACCGAGGCGGGGAGTATAACGAGAAAATGTAAGGTTTGCGGTGAAACGAAAACCGAGCAGAACGGCGAACCGACAGGTCATAATTACGGCGACGGCGTGGTTACAGAGCCTACATGTACCTCACAGGGCTATACTACATATACCTGTGATAAATGCGGAAAGACCTTCCGTGATTCGTATACTCCGGTCAGTAATCACAGATATGTAAAGACATATACCGAACAGGCGACATGCTCGCATACCGGATTCGATCTGTATGCGTGTGAGTTCTGCGGTCAGTCCTATCAGATCACAATTCCGACGCTTGAACATCACTGGCGTGTGACGAATGTCAATGCGTCGCATACCGAGCAGGGGTGGTCACTGTATACCTGCACCTCCTGCGGACTGTCGATGCGCGGAAATTTTGTAGAAAAGCTTGAATATAAAATGGTCTGGACCGTGACGGTTGAGCCCACATGCGAAACGGCGGGAATCAGAACCGGAGTCTGCTCGGACGGATGCGGATATACAATAACCGAAGAAATACCGCCGCTCGGACACAGCTACGGGGAATGGACAAGAATCAAAAAAGCAACGCTCGTAAGTAAGGGGCTTTGGAAGGCTGACTGTAAGAGATGCGGACATACGGTCACCGCAACAACGGCACATCTTGAGGAGATCGGAGCGAGCAGTGAGCCGACGCCGTATACACTTTCTTTCTGGAAGCAGGTCGTCGGCAGGATAGCAACCTCCACACTCTATACGGCAGTGGCGGTTTCGGTAATAGGACTGCTGTTTGTAATTATACTTGTCGGGATGATTCTGCACGCAAAAAAGAGAAGGAAGGACAGATCCGCCGAGGAAATGGTTGAGTTTGCTGATGAGGTGAGCAAGGCGGTAATGGAAGACCCGCCTGCTCCCGATGATCTTCCGGACAGTTTTTGCCTTGACAGGGATGATTTCGATCTGCCCGGAAAAACATTCGCGGCTGCCGATACGTCGGATGCGGGCGAAAACAGCACAATATGAAAAATCCGGTCACCCTTTTTCGGGTGACCGGATTTTGCTATCTCTCCGAACCGTATTTGTCGGCAACCATAAGTCTTATGAGTGCGCGTTCGAGTTTCGCCTCGGCAACGTCAAGATCGTATGCCGACCGTTTTTCGGCAATCCGCTCTTCCGCAAGTTGCTTTGCTTTTTTTGCCCTTTCAATGTCAATCTCATCCGCAAATTCAAAGGTTGTTGCAATTATACGGATCCTGTTGTCCGATACCGAAAGGAAACCCTTGCTGCACGCGGCATAACGCATCCCCCCGTCAGGCGTCTGTATTCTGATCTCGCCGTAGTCGATCATGGTCATGTAGTTGGCATGTCTTTTCAGTATGCAGACATCGCCGACGACAGTGCGTGCCTTTACGCTTTTTACCTGCCCGTCAAAAGCGACGCCGTCGGTGGTACATATCTGCAAATTGAGCTGATTATCATCCATAATGTGCAATCTTCCTTTTGTAAGTCAGTCGGTTATTTCAGATCGTGAGCTTTTTTTACCGCCTCGTCTATCGTGCCGACAAACAGAAATGCGGATTCCGGCAGATCGTCGTGAAGTCCGTCAAGTATCTCTCTGAAGCCTCTGATCGTTTCCTTGAGCGGAACGTATTTTCCCTGCATGCCGTTGAATTGTTCGGCAACCGAAAACGGCTGTGACAGGAAACGCTGAATCTTTCTCGCACGGCTGACGGTCAGTTTGTCCTCGTCCGAAAGCTCGTCCATGCCCATGATTGCAATAATGTCCTGAAGCTCCTTGTACCTCTGCAGAACCTGCTGAACTCGTCCGGCAACCTCGTAATGCTCTATCCCGACGATTTCGGGAGTGAGTATTCTCGATGTCGATTCAAGCGGATCAACTGCCGGGTATATTCCGAGCGAAGATATCGATCTTGAAAGAACCGTTGTGGCATCAAGATGCGCAAATGTTGTAGCGGGTGCAGGGTCGGTAAGGTCGTCGGCAGGGACGTAAACCGCCTGAACCGATGTGATCGAACCCTTCTTCGTGGAGGTTATGCGTTCCTGGAGCGCACCCATTTCGGTCGCAAGCGTAGGCTGATATCCGACTGCGGACGGCATTCTGCCGAGAAGTGCCGATACTTCGCTGCCCGCCTGCGTGAATCTGAATATGTTGTCGATAAAGAGCAGTACGTCCTGATTTTCGCGGTCTCTGAAATATTCCGCCATGGTAAGTCCGGAAAGCGCAACCCTCATTCTCGCTCCGGGCGGTTCGTTCATCTGTCCGTAAACAAGGGCGGTCTTGTTGATGACTCCCGACTCCTTCATCTCGTTGTACAGGTCGTTGCCCTCGCGGGTACGTTCCCCGACACCGGTGAATACCGAGATTCCGCCGTGCTGCTTCGCTATGTTGTTTATAAGCTCCATGATAAGAACCGTCTTGCCGACTCCGGCACCGCCGAACAGACCGATCTTACCGCCCTTGGCGTAAGGAGCAATAAGGTCAACGACCTTTATTCCGGTTTCGAGTATTTCGGTCGTGCTTTCCTGCTCGTCGTATGCGGGCGGTTCGCGGTGTATGCACCAGCGTTCCGCGTTCTCCGGGGCAGGGAGATTGTCAACCGGCTCGCCGAGCAGATTGAATATTCTTCCGAGAGTACACTCGCCGACCGGAACCGTTATTCCTTCTCCGGTGTCAACCGCTTCAATACCTCTCTGAAGACCGTCGGTTGAGCTCATCGCAATGCATCTTACGACGTCGTCGCCGATTTGTTGTGCGACCTCGCATATAATTGTTTTTCCGCCGCTTTCTATCTTTACGGCGTTAAGAAGATCGGGCAGACGTCCGTCCGTAAAGCGAATATCTATGACAGGTCCTATCACCTGAGTGACTTTGCCTCTGTTTCCCGCACTCATATCTTTTTCCTTTCAGTTTGTTGTTTGTGAGTCTGTCAGGACTCCGCTCCGGCTACGATCTCGGTTATCTCCTGTGTAATTACCGATTGCCGCGCCCGGTTGTACTGGAGCCGCATGTCCTCGAGCATTTTTTCTCCGTTTTTGTTTGCACTGCTCATCGAGTTGCGTCTTGCGGCATGCTCTGCGGCAATCGATTCGCAGACCGCACAGTAGAGAAGCGCGGATATATACTGAACGGTCACTGCTTCGAGAAGCTCGTCGGCGGACGGCTCGTATATCGTAAGTTCTTTTGAATATTCTTCCGGTTTTTTTTCGGGAAACGGGAGAATTTGTTCGATAACCGGTATCTGCGTCAGGATGGAGTCGAACTTTGTGTAGGCAAGCTTTATTCTGCCGAAACGGTCGGCGGTGTATGCATCGCATATCAGCTTGCCGACGGCAAAGCAATCGGATGTTTTTATGTCCGATGTAAGTCCGTATGCCGAGCTTATAATCTCCTTGCCGCTCTGTTTATAGTGTTCAAGACTTTTTTTCCCGATCGGCAGTATCGCCGCAGCATCGTTTCCGATGTCATCTCTGACAGCACGGAAAAGATTTATGTTGTATCCGCCGGCAAGACCTCTGTCACCGCCGATTACTATATAACAGCATTTTCCGCTCCCGCGGGGCGCAAAAAACTTCGACTGTGCCGCAGTGCGGTCGCTGTGCAGTGCGTCTATCGTTTCGGACAGTATTTCATGAACCGGCTTCGTGACAGTCGCACGTTCCTTTGCTTTTCTTAATTTTGATGTTGAAACAAGCTCCATGGCATGTGTTATCTGCATGGTGTTTTCAACACTCTTTATGCGGTTTTTTACCGCTTTCATCGAAATTCCCGCCATAATCAGCCTTCCCCGGCAAATCTCTGCGTGTATTCGGCGACAACCTCTCTGATACGGGCTTCATTTTCCTCCGAAAGCTTTCCGGTCTCTTTTATTTCGTCGGTTATCTCGCTGTGATTTGTAACGACGCTTTCAAGAAAGTCCTTTTCGAACTCCTTGATGCGGTTCAGCGGGATTGATCTGAGCAGATCGTTTACCACGGCATAAATGATGACGACCTGCTGTTCGACCGGCATCGGTTCGTTCCGACCCTGCTTCAGTATTTCGACAATGCGTTCGCCCTGCGCGAGCCTGCGCTTGGTGTCGTCGTCAAGGTCGGACCCGAACTGTGCGAACGCCTGAAGCTCGCGGTATTGCGCGTATAAAAGCTTCAACGGTCCGGATACCTTTTTCATTGCCTTGATCTGTGCGTTTCCGCCGACTCGCGAGACCGAAATACCCGGGTTTACCGCCGGTCTGATGCCGCTGTGGAACAGCTCGGTTTCGAGGAATATCTGTCCGTCGGTTATCGAAATGACATTGGTCGGTATATACGCGGATACGTCACCCGCCTGCGTTTCGATTATCGGGAGTGCCGTCAGCGAGCCTCCTCCGTATTCGGGGGCAACGCGTGCGGCACGTTCGAGCAGTCTTGAATGGAGATAGAATACATCTCCCGGATATGCCTCACGTCCCGGCGGACGGCGTATGAGAAGCGAGAGTGCGCGGTAGGCTACCGCATGCTTTGACAGGTCATCGTAAACTATAAGCACGTCTTTGCCCTTGTGCATGAAATATTCGCCCATTGCACAGCCGGAATAGGGTGCAATGTATTGCAGAGGGGCAAGTTCGGATGCGGTTGCCGAAACGACGATCGTGTAATCCATAGCTCCGTTTTTGTAGAGTGTGTCGGTGATCTGCGCAACCGTCGATCGTTTCTGTCCGATTGCGACATAAATGCAGATCACACCCGTGCCGCACTGATTTATTATGGTATCTATCGCAACCGATGTTTTGCCGGTCTGCCTGTCACCGATTATGAGCTCACGCTGCCCTCTGCCGATCGGTATCATCGAGTCTATCGCTTTGATGCCGGTCTGGAGCGGAACGCTGACCGATTTGCGTTCAATGATTCCGGGTGCCGGGGCTTCAATCGGGAGTATCCCGTCCGATTCGATCGGACCTTTGCCGTCAATCGGCTGACCGAGCGCATCAACAACACGTCCGATAAGAGCATCACCGACGGGAACCGAAACGACCTTGCCGGTTCTTTTTACAATGTCACCCTCGCAGATGCCGTCGTCGCTTCCGAGCATTACCACACTGACATAGGTTTCCTCGAGATTGAGAGCCATGCCGTATTCGCCGTTCGAAAAAAGAAGAAGTTCGTTCGACA
>CALBLD010000015.1 GCA_937895775.1 uncultured Clostridia bacterium | reverse complement strand
CTTATACATATTCAGCAAAAGAGACATAAAACAGTTATCGTTGTAACACATGAGCGTCATCTCGTGGACTATTTCAGACAAAGGGTAGTAACGATAAAGGCGGGCAAGGTTGCCGATGACAGAGTCGGCGGGATGTTTGCTCCCGAGAATGCACCCGTGCTGCCGGAAACGGCAGACGAAGACAAAGCGACTGCCGACGTTTGATCTCACCGAGAGAGAAAGGTTTTTAAATGAAAAAAAATCAGAACCTGAATAAAATCAGCCTGACATATACGCTGTCGCAGAGTCTTTCGAGTCTGTTCCGCAACAGCGTCATGTCAATTGCCTCTATTCTTGTGCTCGCAAGCTGTCTTGTGGTTCTCGGCACCTTCGGATTGCTCGTGACCAATATAAACTATAACCTTGAAGACCTGTCGAGACTCAATGAAGTTGTCGCATTTGTTTCCGCCGATTGCTCGGATGACGAGATCGGGCAGATACGCGATAAAATACTCACTCTCCGTACAGACGGTCTTGTAAGCGATGTCGAATATGTTTCAAAGGAGCAGGCACTTGAATCGGAAAGATCGAAGTTTGAGGATTACCCGGCGCTTTTTGAAAGCCTTAAGGATGACGATAACCCGTACAGAGCCTCGTTTGTTGTCACATACAGCGATGAAAGTATGCTTTCCTCAATCGAGTATAATCTGTATAATATCTCAATAGAGAGGGACGGAAATCAGATTGCGCCGATAGATAAAGTCAGATCACATGCCGAAATCGCGGTTGTGATGCAGAATATGAAAGAGGGCATAACGCAGATATTTGTCGGCTTCATGCTGATACTTTTCGTGGTGTCGCTTTTTATAATAATAAATACAATAAGACTTGCAGTCTTCTCACGGAGAAAGGAAATATCCATAATGCGCTACGTCGGCGCGACAAACGCATTTATTACGGCACCATTCATTATGGAGGGACTGTTTATGGGGCTTGTAGCCGCAATCGGTGCTTTCTTTACCGAGTGGCTGGTGTACAGCAGGGTGGCTGATTTCATAAAAGATCAGTATAAAATGTTTACCGTTGTGCCTTTTTCAAAGTGCGTGCCGGTGATGATACTCGCATTTCTCGGAATAGGTCTGTTTGCCGGAATTGCGGGAAGTCTTATTTCTCTCTCAAAGTACCTTAAAGAAAATTAAACCGTTTTGCATGGTTTTCTCATAGGATGAAAAGGATTGTGAAAGAATAATGTTGTGTAAAGAAAAAACGATTTTTGACGAAGAGACCGGGCAGCACGACGGAACTCCGCTTGCCGTAAAGCTGCTGGTTCTTGTTCTGGCATTTTTCTGCTTTGCTTTTGTCACCCTTGTGCCGATGAAACTTCTCGGGATTGTCAGTTTTGCTGCGGGAGCCGAGGACAGCGGATATGATG
>CALBLD010000014.1 GCA_937895775.1 uncultured Clostridia bacterium | reverse complement strand
TCCAAGGAATGTGATCTGAAGCGTCTTGCGGAAAGCTGGGAACTTACGTGCAGAAAACGCGAGATGAATCTTATCGCAAACGGCATATATACCGGAATGACTCTCGGAGAATATCTCGGAGACTTCAACGGCTTCCCTCTTCTTGTCAAGCTTATCGATGCAAACGACAGATTGTCAATACAGGTACATCCGGACGATAATTACGCAAGGAAAAACGAAAATACCGATTACGGCAAAACCGAAATGTGGTACATCGTTGATGCTCTTCCGGGCGCACAGATTGTCTACGGACTGAAAGGAAAATTCAACCGCGATGAATTTTTCAAAGCCATACACAGCGGAAACTTGCAAGGACTTCTGAACTACACGGATGTACACAAAGGCGATGTATTCTTTATTCCGTCAGGTCTTGTACATGCAATCGGTTCCGGAATCATCATTGCCGAAATACAGCAGTCGTGCGACATCACCTATCGCGTATACGATTATGACAGAACCGACGCAAACGGAAACAAAAGAGAACTTCATGTCGAAAAGGCGTTGGATGTCATTAGAAACTTTGACAAAGACGAGATTAACAGGCTGCAATTCTCAAACGGCGTCGGTGAAAACATCATTGTCAACTGCAAATACTTCACAGTGCGCAAAGTCACAGCCGACACCGTCATCGATGCCTCCGATCGGTTTGCACATCTTCTCTGCTTATCGGGAAGCGGAAAGATCGGAGATGAAATCATATCAAAGGGAGACAGCTTCTTCATACCGTCGGGAACGGGAAAGATAAGTCTTTGCTGTGAAAACGCAGAGATTCTGGTCTCCGGGTCGAACATGTAATTACAGCCGGTTCAACCATCAATCGAAGTATTGTCGGGGACAAAGGTTGCGCAGTAAAGCATGAATGCGATAAAAGCATGCGTGTCCTCAACAAGCCTGCGGTTTTCGTAATCATTATTTCTCGGACAGCAAAGACCCGCACGAGTCGTGTACAGCAGGATAAATTTGAAAACAACATTATCACTGTACTTGTCGGCTATCGTATACTCCATATTGTATCCGCATATATCAATCAGTTTCTGAATCAGGACGAGATCAACATCATGTCCGTGAGCAAGACTTCCGAGCTTTGAAATATCCTTTTCCGATGAAACATAGAAGGGAGGAAACAGAACGGTAAACGAAACAACAAAAACAGCATCTCCGTAACAATTTTCAGACACCTCCACCTTTACCTTCCTGTTTCTTGTCAGCTCACAGGCAAGAGTCAGAATATGCGTATAAAACAGAAGAAAATCACGATAATTAAGTCTCTTTCTGCTCTGAAGTAATTTTTCGGAAATCGACAGATCGACATAATAACCGAATTCTCTGAAAACCCCGCTTACATTGTCCGAAAGTATTTTAAAACATTCGGCAGCAGAGAAAGAATAGTCCCGTCTCTGATCTCTCAGTACGATTGATATCATATGCTCAAGTCTTTTTGAAATTCTCTGTGTAAGAATATTGGTATTTCTTCCGGGAACTTCTCTGCTTTTCTTATCAACAGCAATAATTATATCGCAAATATCTTTGGCATGAAGTGCAAGATTGTTTTCAAGGGACGATAAAACATAGCTCGAGGCATAGGTCTGCAAAT
Source organism: uncultured Clostridia bacterium (assembly GCA_937895775.1). Classification (GTDB taxonomy): domain Bacteria; phylum Bacillota; class Clostridia; order Oscillospirales; family CAG-272; genus CAKSQF01. Next base: position 563 of record CALBLD010000014.1, on the reverse strand, counting down.
AGCACAGGAAAATCCAAAGAGATGCCTTTTCTCCTCCCCATTCGTAATTAACGACAAAAGCACGCGCATTTCTTTCGCCGGTAAAAACGTCAATAACTATCGGATCGGTGTTATCGGTGATTGAATCAATCGCGTTCTTCCCTATCTGAGTAAGGTGGGTATGGATATCCGTTTTCCTTTTCGGCAGACGCACCTGTTTTACAGCCGCATCATTTTTGTATTGTACAAATCCGTTCAGATCGCAGATTATAATCGGTATTGATAGATCGTCAAACCCGTTTCTGTCTGTTTTGTACCTCATTTTTTCCTCCGAATTATGTTATTCATTATATTGTTCTATTTTATCACATAATTCTTGTTTTTTCCATAGATTTTTTGAACATTTTTTTATATTAGTGTAACAAAAATAAAAATTACGCAAAAAATGCTTGAAAAAAAGAAGGAAATGTTCTACAATGTATACGCAAAAGTTTGCAAATCAAATATATCTATGTTGGAGGACACATTATGTCAGTTAAAGTTGCAATTAACGGCTTCGGTCGTATCGGACGCCTTGCTTTCCG
>CALBLD010000013.1 GCA_937895775.1 uncultured Clostridia bacterium | reverse complement strand
ATAAGCTGCGAAAAAATCGCAAAAAAATATGACAGATAATCTATCTGTCATTTAATTTGAAGGATTATAAACGGGGATAAAACGGCTGACGAGGCAACTGTCATATACATGTGCGCTTGTTCTGTGCAAATCGCCGTCAGACGCATAATCTTCATTGCCGCAACCCCCGAAATCATTTTCTGTGATTTTATCATATCGGGAGAAAAATGTCAAGTCTTTTCGAAAAAAAAGATAGACAATTTTTCTCCCGATATATCGCAGAATCTTTGTGATATTTTACCTCATATTTCTTTTCAGGGTTGCAATGCGGCAGGCACGCTTATATGCCTCAGTAAGATAAAGCTCGATCGGCATATTACGGTAAACGTCGTTTTCGTGGCGACCCGGCTTACTGTATGTATTCAGTTCGAAGGTGAGCGGACCGTCAAAATGATATTTGTTCAGTCTGGAGACTATATCCTCCCAGTCGGCGATACCGTCGAACGGAAGCAGGTGCAGATCGTCGATCCATGTGATCTTTCCGTCAAAATCGCGTATTCCGAGATTGTCGTTCAGGTGGGTGCCGACGATACGGTCGCCGTAAAGCTTCATCATATCCTTGCTTTTGTTATAGCACATTTCGTGTCCGGTATCCCAGCAGAAGCCTACGCAGTCGAAATCCGAAAGACTGCTCAGCACCGCAGCAAGATACTCTTCGCCCTCGGTATTTTCGAATCCGAGTTTTACCCCGAGAAGCTGTGCTTCCTCGGCGACACGTCTGAAATTCTCGATTCCGTCCTCGGTCGGGTCGTGATCTTCAAAGCCCTTGAAGGTATGCAGAACCATAAGCGGCACATCGTTTTCGGCGCAGTCGTGCAGACAGCTTATAAGCTCGTTTACCGCGATCTCCGACTCATGCGATTTTTTCCACATATCCGCCGCTCTGCCGAAGGGTGCATGAATCGACTGAAAGTACATTCCGGTCTCGTCGGCGACACGACGTATCTCGCCGACATCATCCCCTTCTCTCCAGCCTGTGAAAAAGCCGTCGAAGCCGATTTCTTTAAAAAGTCTGATCTGATCGGCAACCGGCATCCCGAACTGATCGCTTGTCGCAAGGCAAAGCTTTGTCTTCCACATCTTTTCTGTCTCCTTTCAGACCGTCTCCCAGACGATCGTTACACTGTCGTTAATTTCTATATCCTCGGGTAAAATATTTACGGCTTTGGGTGCCGCAAGCCGTGCGCATTTCGCATCGACCGCATAAGATGTCGCACAGTCCGGAAATAAATCGACGGAGGTATAGTCGATCGAAACAAGCGTTCCGAGAGTGACCCCCGCCGCCGCGCAAAGTAGTTCCGCCTTTTTGCGTGCGTTCGCGACGGCATTTTTTAAAAGTTCATCCCTCAGCTTATCGGTATCCTTTACGGTAAAATCGATCGATATATCCGGTTCGGACAGACTTTCGGCAACTGCCGAAATGACATCCGCAAGCTTTTTGCTGTCGAAATCAAATTCAAGGACAAGATCGTGAACACAGGTAAAGCCTTTGAAAACGCGTTTATATCTGCCGTTTTCGTCATTTACCGATTCATAATCCGCATTGACTGCAAAGTTTGAGGTTTTCAATGTTTTTTTGTCAAAGCCGAACTTCTTTATACCGTTTTTCAGCTTTTCAAGCTGATTTGCCGAGTTTCCGACCGCGACCGCGTAATCCTTATCGGTGGAGGAAAGTTTTGCGGAAAGCGAGATTGTATCGGGAGCGGCGGTTATTTTCCCCTCCCCTTTTACAGTGATTTTACCGGACACAGATATCAACTCCTTTTTTGTATTATAAATAATATTTATGTCCGTATTGTGTACATAAAGTTAAAAAACGCTTTTTATGCGTGTTCTGCGCGGTTGAAAAGATATTGCCCCGCTGTGCGGGGCAATCTTTATTCGGTCATATTTTCGCGTTCGGGTCGGCTCCGAGTGCCTCGGACAGGGTCCGCCAGCCGAGAAGCGCACATTTTGCTCTTGCGGGCATATGCGCAACATCACGCAGTGCGGACGCTTCCTCAAGGCTTTCTATCTCTTCCCCGGTCGCTTTTCCCCTTATCATCCGCATGAATTTATCAGCCATTGCGAGCGCATCATCCTTCTTTTTCCCGATTATCATACCGAGCATTATATCGGTCGATGCCTGCGAGACCGCACAGCCGTCGCCGACAAACGCACCGTCCGTAATTACATCTCCGCTTACCTTCAGACAGAGTTTTATTTCATCACCGCAGCTCGGATTCACCCCGTCAAGCACTATATCCGAGTCTTCAAGCGCATGCTTATACTCGGGGTGCATATTATGCTCGGTCAGCATTTCATTATAAAAGTTTTTAGTTTCCATATCCCATACGCTCCCTTACAGTCGAAAGGCTTTCAAGAAATTTATCGGCATCCGCAATCGTATTATAAAAAGCAAAGCTTGCCCGCACCGTTGAGCGCAGTCCGAGGTATTCATGGAGCGGCTGTGCGCAATGATGACCCGCGCGTACCGCCACATTATCTGCGGCAAGAATTTCGCTGACATCGTGCGGATGAACGTCATCAACGGTAAATGTAATTATACCGTTATGTTCTGCGGGATCATGCGAGCCGACGACATGCACATGCTTCATACCGAGCATTCCGGTCATTGCATACGACGATACCTCAAGCTCCCGTTTACCGATCGTCTCAAACCCGACCGAACTTACATAATCTATTGCCGCATGAAGTCCGACGGCACCCGCGACATTGACGGTTCCCGCCTCAAACTTATGCGGAGGCTCGGAAAAGACGGCGGAGTCTCTTTTTACCGAATCGATCATCTCGCCGCCGAACAGAAAAGGCGGCATAAGATCGAGCAGTCGTCTTTTTGCGTACAGCACACCTATCCCCATGGGACCGTACATTTTATGACCCGAAAAGGCGAAGAAATCGGCATCGATACTTCCGACATCGACATGCATATGCGGCGTACTCTGTGCGCCGTCAACCACCATGACCGCGCCGACCCTATGTGCAAGTTTTGCGATCTGCCCGACCGGGTTTTCCCTTCCGAGAACATTCGACACCTGTGCTACGGCAACGAGTGCGGTACGGTCGTATATCAGCTTTTCGACTTTATCGAGGTCGATACTTCCGTCCGGCTCACATTCGATGAATTTAAGAGTCGCGCCTGTCTTTTTACAGACAAACTGCCACGGCAGAAGATTGCTGTGATGCTCGGTTATCGAAACGACCACCTCATCTCCCGCGTGCAGATTCGAAAGTCCGTAACTATACGCCACAAGATTTATGCTTTCCGTGGTATTACGTGTAAAAACAATCTCATCGGGCGAGGATGCGCCTATGAAACCGCAGACAGCGGCTCTTGCCGATTCAAGCTCTTCGGTCGCATCGACACTGAGGGAGTAAAGTCCGCGGAGCGGATTTGCGTTATGTCTTTCGTAAAAATCGGCAACGGCATCGATGACAGCTTCCGGTTTTTGCGCGGTCGCCGCATTATCGATATAGACAAGCGGGTTGTTTCCGAAGATCGGGAAATCCGATCTGTAATCATACTGCATTATCGTTTTCCCCTTCCGTGCCGAGTTTTCTGTCGATCGCATGCAGAATTTCGTCTGAAAATTCTTCATCGTTTACGAGATGCGCAAGCCGTTCGACTGCGGCGCGTGCCATAATATTTTCGGCGGTCTCTTTATCTATCCCGCGGCTTTCGAAATAAAAGAGAGTATCGCGGTCAAGCTCACCGATTGTCGCGCCGTGGCTTCCATCGACATTTTCTTCTGCGCAAAGAATGAGCGGAACGGTTTTATTGACTACGTTATCGCCGAGCATCAGCACGGTCTCGTTTTCGGCTCCGACAGAGCCGGACGAGCCTTTTTTAAAATCGATACTGCCGCGGAACACCTTTTTCGCGCTGTCCTTAAGCGCACCCGCGGCGTTTATTTCGGATTTTGTATTTTTTCCGAAGTGATTTACGACGACATTCATATCGACGGCCTGACCGCCGCATCCGATGTAGGCTATATCGCTTTTCAGCAGGCTGTTATCGCCGACAAGCTCTGCAAGGTTATCGAGATATACATCTCCGTCGCCGACAAGCAGCGTTATCATTTCAACTTTTGCGTTTTCGTCACATCTTACCGTGGTCTTATTCACACAGATTCCGCCATGCGACGGTTCGGCGCGAAGCGCGAGCTTCACATCCGAATTTTTGCCGACGGTCAGGTCAAGAATCGTATTGAAACTGTTTTCGGGTCTGCAATCGACAAAAACTTTCACACTGCTGTTCTGCGGAACCGACAGACGCACTCTTTTACGTGTAAAGGACGCTCCGCCATCGGAAAGCGAAAGTCTGACAGGTGAAGGGGACCTTCCGTGTGCGCACTGTATATCGGTATCGGCAAGCAAAGCGGTATTTTCCTCATCCCACGCGATTTTTGCATCATTTACCGAGAGTCTGTTCCATGTGCGGGTCGGCAATTTATTTATTGAAATCATTTCTGACATATTATGACATCCTTTCTGTCCGACAGCGGTTTATCATCCTATACTTCCCTTCATTTCAAGGCGTATAAGGTTATTCATTTCGACCGCATACTCGACCGGAAGTTCTTTTGAAACATTATCGGCAAAGCCGCTTACGATAAGTGCCCTTGCATCCTCTTCGGACATACCGCGGCTCATGAGATAGAAAATCGCGTCTCCGCTTATACTGCCTATCTTTGCCTCATGTCCGACAGCGGCATCCTTCGTCCGTATATCCATTACGGGGACGGTATCCGAGCGCGACTGCGAATCAAGCATGAGCGACTGGCAGGACACCGACGATTTTGCACCTTTTGCACTCTTTTCGACAACCACACTGCTGCGGAAGGTACTTATACCGCCGTCCTTACTGATGGAACGTGTATTCATATACGAACTTGTATTTTCGCCCACGTGGACAACCTTTGCTCCGGTATCAAGATTCTGACCGTTTCCCGCAAAAGTCACGCCGGTAAATTCCATCTTTGATCCGTTACCCTTCAGAATACTCATCGGATAAAGGCATCCGACATGCGAGCCGAACGACCCCGAAATCCATTCGATTGTTCCACCCTCTTCGACGACGGCACGTTTCGTATTCAGGTTATACATATTTTTCGACCAGTTTTCGATAGTCGAATAGCGCAGTTTCGCATTCTTACCGACATACAGTTCAACGCACCCGGCATGAAGATTTGCGACATTATATTTCGGTGCCGAACAGCCCTCTATAAAGTGCAGGCTCGAATCCTCGTCAAGTATTATAAGCGTATGCTCAAACTGCCCCGCGCCCTTTGCATTCAGTCTGAAGTAGGACTGAAGCGGAATGGAAAGGTGTACGCCCTTCGGCACATAGACAAACGATCCGCCCGACCACACGGCTCCGTGAAGTGCGGCAAATTTATGATCGTTCGGCGTGACAAGCTTCATAAAATGCTTACGCACCATATCCGCATACTCGCTGTTCAGTGCGCTTTCCATATCGGTATACACGACCCCTTCGGCGGCTACCTCCCGTTTTACATTATGGTAGACAAGCTCGGAGTCATATTGAGCACCGACGCCCGCAAGCGATTTACGCTCAGCCTGCGGTATACCCAGTCTGTCAAAGGTATCCTTTATATCCTGCGGCACGTTTTTCCAGTCATTCTGCATCTTCGTGTTGGGGCGCACATAGGATGCGATATGGTCGATATCAAGTCCATCGATCGACGGTCCCCAGTCGGGAATCCGCATTTCGTTATATATCCGCAGAGAACGCTGTCTGAACAGGCGCATCCACTCGGGGTCGTTCTTTTCGTCCGAGAGTTTTTCGACTATTTCCGGAGTCAACCCCTCCTCCATACGGAATGCGTCATGCTCTTCATCCTTTATGTCGTATATACTGCGGTCAATATCTTCAATCCGACTTTTTTCTTTTATATTATTCATACATTTCCCCGATTTTCGTCAGTCTCTGTCGGCTTCAGAGCGGAAAAACCGCTTTCATTGATGCTCTCGACAAGCTCTGCGCCACCGTTTTTAACGATTACACCGTCTTCCATGACATGAACGGCATCAATGCTTAATGCTTCAAGTATGCGTGTACTGTGGGTAATTATCAGCAGTGAGCCGTGAACGCGCTCGCGGTAAAGTTTTACGCCGTTCGACACGGTACGGACCGCGTCAACATCAAGTCCGGAATCGGTTTCGTCAAGAATTGCAAATTTGGGTTCAAGCATAAGCATCTGGAGTATCTCGGCTTTCTTCTTTTCCCCGCCCGAAAATCCGACATTAAGATCACGGTCGGCATACGATGCATCCATTGCAAGCAGGTTCATGTTTTCGGCGAGCTTCTTTCTGAACTCCCACAGTTTAAGCCGCTTGCCTGTTTTCTGTTCAAGCGCGCTTCGTATAAAAGAAGCAAGCGTTACGCCGGGAACCTCAAGCGGGTTCTGAAAAGAGAGAAATATTCCCTTTTTGGCGCGTTCATTAACCGGCATATCCGTTATATTTTCGCCGTCGAATATTATTTCACCCGAGTTTACCGTATAGATCGGATTTCCGGTTATCGCATAGCCGAGCGTGGTCTTCCCGGTTCCGTTCGGTCCCATGAGTACGTGTGTCTCGTCTCTGCCTATTGTCATATCGACTCCGCGCAGTATCTCTTTTTCTCCGACACTCACGTGCAATCGGTGTATTTCAAGCAAATTTTTATCTTTCATGGTCTGTCTCCTTTGACATCTGCATTTCCTACTTTCCCAGTAGGTATTATATCATATTTTCCTGCTTTGTCAAGTAGGAAATGAAAATATTTTTTGTGCGGACATCCGGTCAAATTCAATCCTATTGTTGCTTTTCCGCATCCGATTTAACAATTTTTCTTTTGTATCCGCACCCGTTTATCTTATAATTTGAGCATCCGAAAAACTCGCCGTACGGTCCTTTCTTCTTCAGCAACCGTCCTCCGCACAGCGGACATTCCCATTGCTCTCGTTTGAGTTCTTCTCCGTACCGATTTTTCAATTCTGTCACAAATTCGGATTCCCGATTACTGACTGTAACGAGAAAAACCTTTTTCTTTGCTCTTGTCATGGCAACATAAAAAAGTCTGCGTTCCTCGGCATACGGATATTGATCGCAATTGTCCAGCAACAGATTCAGAATCGGTTGATTCTGCATTTTACTCGGAAAGCCCATCCTCGACTTCTTGTTATTGATAATAAAAACATAATCCGTTTCCATGCCTTTGGATTTATGTGCGGTAGCAAACCTCATTTTCAGATCACCCCGCTTGCCGTATACGACATCCGTAAATCCACTTACATTGTTGTATTGACACTCAAGCAGACCGCTGTCACTAAGCAATCCTACATCGAAAGAATATCTTCCGATGAAAAAAACACTACTGTTTTGCGGCAGATCGTCAAGTTTCCTTACCATAAATTCAATGGCGTATTTATCCGTATAGCCGTTGATCTCACCGAGAGCAAATCCCGCGCCTTCATTTTTTCCTTTAATATTTTTCGGGACCTGTACGGGATTTTGCATAATAAAATTACCGCTGATTTCTATAAGCTTTTGCGGAAAGCGGTATGTTGTCTCAATTTTACTTATCTCGGCAGAACCCCAGTATTGCTCAAAGTTCAAAATAAAGCCTATATCACTGCCGGCAAACCGATAAATGCTTTGCCAATCATCGCCGACACAAAACAAATTATAATCGCCGCTTTTTCTCATACTGTTCAGCAAAGAAAAACGCGCTCTCGACATATCCTGATATTCGTCAACAATTACATATTTGCAATGATGTGTATATTTACCCTGCTCAACATATTTTGTCGCCAGATTGATCATGTCATTGAAATCGATTTCATCGTGTGCAGTCAGATATGAACAATAGGAATCGAACACAGGTTCAATCAAAGAAATAAGTGCGGCATTGCTTTGAACATTGCCGCTGCATGTGTTAAGCTGTCGCAGTACATCAATTGTATATCCGTTACTCTTTGTCAGATTTATCACGGTTCCAAACAGCTCGACAATTCCGTCAAGAACCGAATCACCGTCGGCAGACACCTCTTCCCATAATTCTTTTGCTGTTTTCGGGGTCAGTTTTACATTTTTCGAAACAAGCTTTTCTTTCAGATTTTCAAGCAGTACGCCTTCATATTTCTCGTACGCATAACACTCTATCAGAGTAGTATTGTTGGCTGTATGGGTTTCACGTTTCCACTTCATGGATGCCTGATACGTTTGGGCAGCCGTCATCCCGTCTGCACCTTTGAAATATGCCGGGACTTCGCCGTTTCTGTTTATACCGAAATATTCAATATAGATGTCGTAATCGGGCAGATAAAAATCAGGGCGGTATCTGCCGTATCTGCTTGTACGGGTATCAACCTTATATGGGTGTTCATAGATATATGCGATCCCGTTTTGCCTCAAAAAATTGGCTATGTCCATTTCGCCGTAGCTTTTTACGGTTTCACCGTTAATCGTTGCGGGCAGATTCAATTTCAGATACTCTTTATATTCCGCTTCCGTCCTGAATTCGAATTCCGATTTTGAAGCAACACGGTTATACAGCAAATACGAGCTTAACCGATTCAGATATGCTTCCGATTGCATATTCGACAACAATTGTTCCTTAACAAACTTCCGCAGATTCAATTGCGTGATTTTGGGGACAATACCATTCACCTCGGTGATAATGTTCAGACCAAGTTTATGAAAGGTAGATACATCCATGCTGCAGCCGATCTCTTTATCGATTCGCTGACTCATCTCGCCTGCCGACGCATTTGTAAAAGACAGAGCCAAAATATCTTCCGGTTTACATATTCCCGATCTGAGCAGAAATTTTATCTTACCGATTATCGTTGTTGTTTTGCCGGTTCCCGCGCCGGCAATTACAAGATGGTTACGCGCTTTTTTGGCAATACAGGCTATTTGCTGCTCATCCAATTTCCGACCTTCGACATCTCCTATTACCGTTCGGACATTTTCAATCATAATTTCCGCAGCTTTATTATTATGTGTACTTATCTGCTGTTTTAAAAAGCCGACGGTATGATACAGCTCGGACTGTCTGTCAAGCAGTTCTTTATAACGTACAGCCTTTCTGAATCTCTGAATATTTGTATAATTAACATTTGCAATCACAAGAGCGTTACGTTTTTTCCAAACATCCTCTTCGCTTGGTTCCACAAATGTCCGCACATCCGAAAGCAGCATGTCAACTTCCCGCAATGCGGTATCAACCTGCGTTATAAGGCTGTCGCACAAATCATTCCGTGCCTTTATTTTCTTTTGGTGATTGACGAATAGTTTTT
>CALBLD010000012.1 GCA_937895775.1 uncultured Clostridia bacterium | reverse complement strand
AATCCGACAAACCTCCGACTGTAGTCTGATTATATATTCTGTTTCCGCTTGACTTTTATGCCGTTTCTGCTATAATAATCGGTAACAGAAATACGAATTACGGGGCGAAACCGATCATGAATGAAAACGACTGCAAAGACAAAGAAACGACGCTTTTCCGCTGTCCGGTATGCGGAAAAAATCTCCATCGGGAAAACGGCAAAAGTCTCCGATGCGATAATCTGCACAATTTCGACATCGCCTCCGGCGGTTATGTGAATCTGCTGTCGCAACATGCGCACAAAGGCAGTGTCCACGGCGACAACCGCGAAATGATAAACGCACGTGCTTTCTTTCTCGACAGGGGCTACTACTCCGAGCTTCGCGACCGACTTTGCGACGAAATAAAGTCAAGGCTTCCCGACAATTCGGTAATCCTTGACGCCGGCTGCGGAGAGGGCTATTACGACGAAAAAATAATCATGTGCATGCAAAACCCGGACTTTTACGGTATCGACCTCTCAAAGGATGCGCTGATCCGTCAGAAAAAGCGGAGTTTCCGACTGAAAACGGCAGTTGCAAGCGTATATCACATGCCCTTTTGCGACAGTGTATTCGACGGGATTCTGTCTGTTTTTTCTCCGTTTGCGCACGACGAATTTCTGCGTGTGCTTAAACCGGGCGGTTACATTTTCTCCGTCATACCCTCAAAGCGGCATCTGTTCGGACTGAAGGAGGCGATATACGATCATCCGTACGAAAACACGGTCGCCCCATATGAGCTTTGCGGTCTTGATTTTATCGGCAAACGTGAAATAAACTATACCGTTGACATAGATTCTCACGAAGAGATCGAAGCACTTTTCAAAATGACGCCCTATTATTACCGCACCGACGATGCCGGAAAACAGCGTGCGCTTTCTCTGACACATCTCGAAACCGAGATATCATTTGAAATCCTGACATACCGCAAAAGCCGACATCAGTGACCGCCGCCGAACAGCGTCCACGGCAGAGTACCGGGAGGAGAAGCTTCAAATGTCAGCTTTTTCCCGCCTGACGGATGGAAAAGTGTCAGCTTCCGGCAAAACAATCCGAATCCGCCCTGACCGCGACCGCCATATCTGCGGTCACCGTAAAGCGGAAGTCTGCGCGACGCAAACTGCGCTCTTATCTGGTGCGTCCTGCCTGTTTTCAGTGTCGCCGCAACGAGAGTGACCGTCATTTGATCGGTATCCGCACTGTCAAGCAGTCGGTACTCAAGCACTGCCTCGCGCACGCCCTTGCGCAGTCTGTCAACCACATAACTTTTGCCTGCACGTTTATCGTAAAAAAGCAGATCGCAGAGAGTTCCGCACGATTCGTTCGGTATTCCGCAGAGCGCACAGAAATATTCCTTTTCCACGCGTGCGAAATCCGCACGCACGGATGCAAAATCGGCAGACAATCGCGCCGCTGCGTTTTTATTCAGCGCAAACACCATCACACCCGAGGTCGGCGCATCAAGCCTGTGAACGGTATAAACCGTGCGTTTTTCCCCCTGCTCTCCGAGCAGGCGTTCAAGAATATCGGGAAAGCCGCCCCCCGCATCGGTATGCTCGGACAGCATCCCCGACGGTTTTACAGCTGCCAGAATATCGTCATCTTTGTACAAAATCATTTCAAACCCACTTTATCCGCATATTATCCAACCCGTCACTGATCTTTATGTGCGTATTTTTCCGCAAGTGAAAATGTGTGCCTCGCACAGACATTTTC
>CALBLD010000011.1 GCA_937895775.1 uncultured Clostridia bacterium | reverse complement strand
GTGACTCGCAGGGACAGCTTATATATGCGGCATATCCCGACAGTCTTGATCTTATAGTGACAGTGGAGCTTAATGTTACGGCGGATGAGTGCGGATATAAGACCGCCAACGGTTATCTGAATGTCGGTGATGAATTTGTTCTCGAGACAAAGAATTTCAGGATGGCGGCAATTGTCGAAATGATTTCCGGAACGGGAAAATCGGAGGCTGATTGATTATGGAAAAAAACGGACGACCCGAAGAAGAAGTACAGTACGGGAACGCAGGTGTGCCTGCCGGAAGAAAAAAATACAGACGCAATTTTATAGACCTTCTGATAGCTGTCCTTTTGGTGCTGTCAATCGTTTCGTTTTTCTTCAGGGGCAGAATAGTCGGAATACTTGAACGCGCTGTTGCAAACGATCAGACAACGGTGAATTTTGTAATAGACGGTCTTGAAAACAGGAGAGCCGAGAGTTTCGGAAACGATAAGAAATTTTATCTTGACGGACTGTATTTCGGCGAGCTTCTGAACTATGAGGAAAAGGATGCCGAAAAGATGACGCTGATTTCATCGGTTTATGACGATTCGACGCGTCTTGATGAATTTGTGCGTGCAAGGGATCCCGAAAAAAAGCAGATAAACGGAACCATGACTGTCGGAGGTAACAGAAAAGACAGTGGGTTTTATTTCAACGGAAACAAAAAAATTGCCGTAGGAATAACGCTGGATGTGATCTGCGGAGGGCAAAAATATACTATTTTGATTACGAGTATAAGCTGAATTTGAGCATTTTGCCAAAAATATTTCGACAGAGCAAAAAAGGCTTGATTTTAAGTTGATTTGTTGTTATAATATAGAAAATTGCGTTCGTTTTTGTAAAAAGAAATATTGAAAAGAGGAATAATAATGATTACTCGTGAGGTTAAAATAAACAATTCGGTGGGACTTCACGCAAGACCTGCGACATTCTTTATACAGAAAGCAAACAAGTATAAGAGTACTATCTGGGTTGAGCGCGGCGAGCGTCGTGTGAACGCCAAGAGCCTTCTCGGCGTTTTGTCACTCGGAATTGTAAAGGATATGACAATCACCCTGTCGGCTGACGGAGTCGATGAGGCGGAAGCACTTGATGGTCTTTGCGAACTTATTGCAAACGGCTGCGAAGAGTAAATAAGGTAATATACCGTTTGTCTGAGGACAGCAGACCGCACATAATGCTTGCGGTCTGCTTATTTTCTTTAAACAGGGTCGGTTTTCCGGAAAGGATTTTTCATGAAAAAAAAGACGGTTGACGAGCTGCGGGAAAAAGCCAACAGACTGCCGATGTCTCCGGGCGTTTATATAATGCACGGTGCCGATGATAAAATTATATATATCGGAAAATCGAAATCACTTAAAAACAGAGTAACGCAGTATTTTACCGATTCCGAAAAGAATGTAAAGACGCAGCGGATGGTAATGTCGGTCTATGATTTTGAGTATATGCTGACAGATACCGAGATCGAGGCACTGGTGCTTGAAAACAGACTTATAAAGCTCCATATGCCGAAATATAATATTCTGCTGAAGGATGCAAAAAGCTACCCTTATATAAAAGTGACGGTTGCCGACAGCTACCCGAATGTCAGCGTGACAAGAAAACGGCTTCAGGATAAGGCGAGATATTTCGGACCCTATTCGGGTAATTCGGTTGCGTGGAATATTCTGCAGACGGTGAGAAGAGTGTTCCTGCTTCCGACATGCAAGCAGAAATTCCCGCAGGATATAGGAAAAAACCGCCCGTGTCTTTACAGACATATAGGTCAGTGCTGTGCGCCATGTACCGGAGAACTGTCATCGGAGGAATATTCCGAACGCTTTCCCGAGGTAATCTCCTTTCTGAGAGGAAACTTCAAGGAGGCGGAGGATTCGCTTACCGAGAAAATGAAATTTGCCTCCGCCAATCTCCAGTTTGAAGCCGCTGCCCGTTATCGGGACAGGATAAAGGCGATCAGCCTTCTCAGGGAAAAACAGAAGGTGGTCGGAAGACCGGATGCCGAATACGATATATTTGCCGTCTGCATATCGGAAGTCTGCTCCTGCCTTGCAGTGTATTACGTAAGAGAAGGTGCGGTTGTCGATTCCGATAATTTTATATTTACAGCCGATAAAATAACCGACGGTCCCGCACTTGTTTCGTTCATTGCACGGATGTACGCCATGCGCGAGTATGTGCCGAAAACCGTTCTTCTCGGGTTTGACCCCGGAGAAGGGCAGGCGGAAATTCTTTCGGATCTGCTTTCGGATGTTGCGGGTAAAAAGACCGAGATAAGAGTTCCGCAGAAGGGAGAACTCCGCAAGCTTTGCGAGATGGTTGCGGATAACGCCGCTCTGCATGCAAAACAGTATGTCGCCGATACCGAAAAAAGTAATGAGACGCTTGTAAAACTTGCGTCGATGCTTGCGCTGGAAGTGGTGCCCGAAAATATTGAGGCAATAGATATCTCAAACTTCGGTGACGATAATATCACCGCCGGGATCATATCGGTCGTTGACGGTAAATTCAATAAAAAGGGCTATCGGACGTATAAAATACGCTCAACCGATGTGCAGGATGACTACGCATCGATGAGTGAGGCTCTTGAACGCCGCGTGTCGCACAGAGACGAGAATCCTTTGCCCGATCTGCTTCTGCTTGACGGCGGTAAGGGACATGTTTCCACCGTAAAGGGACTGTTTTCGGGGTTTGAAATCGATCTGCCGATATTCGGAATGATAAAGGACGATTTCCATAAAACGCGTGCGCTTACGGACGGTGAGAGCGAGATAAGTATTGCGCGTGAACAGGACGTTTTTCTTCTGATATATAAGATACAGGAAGAGGTTCACAGATTTACGATCGGCAGTATGCACAGGGCGAAAAATAAATCGGTAAAGCGATCGAAGCTCGAAGATATACCCGGTATCGGACCCGCAAAGGCGAGACTTCTGCTTCTGAGCTTCGGAACGATCGGTAAAATCGCCGCATCCGATGAAAAGACGCTGTCGGATGTCAAGGGCATTTCGACTGCGGATGCCGCGAGCATATTTGCCTTTTTTCACAATGAAACAAAAGAATGAGGTGTGCTGAAAATGAGAATAATAACAGGAAGCGCGAAGGGAATGAAACTGAAGACCCTTGCGGGCGAGGATATCACAAGACCGACAGCCGAAAGAGTGAAGGAAGCTGTCTTTTCAATGATAAATTTCGATATTGACGGAGCAAGGGTGCTTGATCTGTTCGGCGGAAGCGGTCAGCTTGCGCTTGAAGCACTTTCAAGAGGAGCATCGCTTGCCGTAATAGGAGATTCGGACAGGAACGCGATCGACGTAATCAGAGAAAATGTCAAAAAAACAGGCTTTGATGAGAAGACGCGCGTAATAATGGCTGATTATAAAAGCCTTATCAGAAGCTTTCATTCGAAGGAA
>CALBLD010000010.1 GCA_937895775.1 uncultured Clostridia bacterium | reverse complement strand
ATCCGAAAATCCCGACATATGCGCTATTTCCTTTACGCTTATAAAACCGTTCTCTATCAGTCTCACCGAATTTGACAGGCGCAGATCGGTCAGATATTCGTGAAAATGCATTCCGACGGTGCGGACGAACATCTTCGACACATATTTGTAATTATAAGAAAACATTGCGCTGAGCGTCTGCAGGTTCAGCTTCGGGTCGGTATAATGTTCGTCAAGATACTGCTTTATATGCAGGATATTGTTCTGCTCTCCGCCGTCGGTCACGTCAGAGGTAAACCTCGAACATATACAGGAAGCGGTATAGAGCAGAACCCCCTCTGTCATCAGATCGATATTGTTTTCATTGACCGCATTGACCGATTCTTCCCAGAATGGTATCAGACGCTCAAACCCGTGATACACCGGCGAACGTTCGTCAAAACGCATCCTGTCAACAAGCTCTCTTGCGCGCCTTCCTTCATAGGATATATAAATGAAGTTCAGTCTGTCGCAGTTTTCGATATAATACTGCTTTGCGGGCAATCTGAAAAAAATATCTCCGGTTTTCAGTTCAAAGCTCCTTGACGGTGTGTGCAGGATTCCCTTTCCGGATGTCACGAGGTGGATAGAGCTGACTGCTGTCATTTTCATTCCGGTATACTTTGCCTGTTTCTCATAGACAAAGTTTATTACGTTTATTTCGTTTCTGACCTGTCTGGTCGGAACGAATTTACACACATTTATATCATCAACCGACATCGTTTCCCCTCCCGTACACGCTTCTCTGTCTCTGATTATACGTTATTTTTTCTTTTTGTCAATACGGATTGCGAAAAATTACATCATTTAAGGGATATTTTCCATTTACAAGCGGCAGATGCAATCTTATAATAAAAACAGCTACTGCGGACACGCACAAAATGTGCAAAATTTACAAAAAGGAGTGATACATATATGAAAGACAAACTCAGAGTCGGAGTCGTGGGCATCGGACGCGGCAGTATGATGATAAGTTACTGCGAAAAAGCCGAGCATGCCGAGCTTGTTGCAATCTGCGACAAGTGGGAGGAAGGTCTCAACCGTTCAAAAAAGCAGCACGGCGACAGGATTGCATATTACACGTCATACGACGAATTTTTAAAGCATGACATGGACGTTGTCGTTCTTGCGAACTATGCAAACGAGCATGCTCCGTTTGCGATCAAAGCAATGAAAGCCGGGAAGGACGTTATTTCGGAGGTTCTGCCCGTGCAGTGTCTTGCCGAGGCGGTTGAACTTGTCGAAACAGTCGAAAATACCGGCAGAGAGTACTGCTATCTCGAAAACTATTGTTACATGCCCGCACCGCGCGAAATGAGAAAGCTCTACCGTGACGGTCTTATCGGAGAAATACAGTATGCCGAAGGCGAATATGTACACAACTGTGAGCCGATATGGCCGTCGATAACCTATGGCGAGCGCGATCACTGGAGAAACAACGACTATTCAACATTTTACTGCACTCATTCGATCGGTCCGATGGTACACATCACCGGCAAAAGACCGACAAAAGTTGTCGCATTTGAACATCCCTTTTCGGATATGCACGCAAGAATGGGGGCGACAGGCGGTCTGTTCGGACTTGAGATTCTGACGCTTGACAACGGTGCAATATTCAAGAGCATCCACGGAAGTCTTTACAAAAACTCGATATGGTACACGATCTACGGCAGCAAGGGCAGAATGGAAAGCGCACGCGAGGATGCCCTGCAGGGCGATATCAGTCACCTTTACATCAATGCAAACAAGGAGGAAACCGACTACTCGCAGGAGGGTTGCAGATTCGAAAACTATTATCCGTCGGATGAGTTTACCGAAAAGGCGAAAGAATTCGGGCACGGCGGAAGTGATTTTTACTCCATGTACAACGCGATCGAATGGATCAGGGGCAACAAATCCGCCGACCGCATCGACGTTTACGAAGCACTTGACATGTTCCTGCCCGGACTTTTCGGTTATTTTTCGATCCTTGCCGGAAACATCCCGATGGACATTCCCGATCTGCGTGACAAATCGGTACGCGACAGATACAGAAACGACAGACGCTGCACGGATCCGAAAGTCGCGGGAGATCAGCTTTTGCCCCCGAACAAAGACGGCATGCCGGACATTCCGGACGCAGTATACGAGCGCATCAGAAACATCTGGCTCGGCAAATAAATAAGACAGGAAGGTATATACGAAATGGAAAACAAGGTAAAAGTCGGAGTAATCGGCATCGGACGCGGTCATGTAATT
>CALBLD010000009.1 GCA_937895775.1 uncultured Clostridia bacterium | reverse complement strand
GTTATGGTAAACACCGACTTGTCCGAAAACCAGCTGACATAAAGTCCGTCGGTTTTCTTGGAACCGTTGACCCTCAGCACTATCGACGAATCGTCACGCGTCGGACACCAGTATTTGCGTACCGAGGGATCGGTAAGCGCATCCTTATTGCCGTCGGTAAGTTCTATCGAAAAAAAGTCATCGGCAAAAGCCGGGACAACCGCAAGACTTCCGACAAGTATTACAAGCATCATCAGAACCGCGGCAAATCCGGACAATCTGTTTTTCATAATTCATCACCCTCGTTTTCGGTTTTGTTCTTTTCGACAACAAGCTCATCCGTGCATGCGATCATACGATCTTTATTCCATGCACTGAATTTCAGATAACATGTCATACCCGTAAAGGTAAACGCAAACTTATCATATCTGAAGCAGGACGAGCCTTTAAACCCGTTGAAGTGTATATCGGTCACCGCATTAGGATAAAATCCCGGTACTGTGCCGTAGTCTATCCTGTAATATTCGGCTCCGTTTTGCTTCGGATAGCTTATCTGCACTGTCTCAAAGGCAGTATCCGCCGACACCTCAAAAGGTGCTTGTGTCGGCTCTTCTATTGCCTCAAGCTCTTTTATCTCATTTTCATCAAGTCCGCGGACTGCAAGCGAGGATGCCGCGAAATGCTCGCGGTAGGTACGGAAGCCTGCGGTTCCCGCACTATGTCTGTCATCGCACACCGCGAACAGTAAAACAGAATCCGCAAAGCAGGCTATTCTGTTCTTATACACATGCACCGAGAGCTTATACGCACGGTCTGCCACGGTTTCGAACGGCGTGTGGCAAATCTCGTGCCATCCCTTATCCGCACTGCCGAGCAGAGCGATCCCCTTGCCGAGTCCGAAATAATATCCGCTGTAATTATCCGGACCGTCGCCCGCATCGCTTACGCGGAATACGATTCCTGCATTTCCGGTCAGGTTTCTGAAGCAGACTGTCGCTTCAACCGCATAATCCGTCGGCTTACCCGCTCCCGACAGCAAAACCTTTGCGTTTTCGCTCGGATGCATTGCGAGAATACCGCGTTCAAAGCCGACGGCATCCGCATCGCCGATTATTTCGAAATTATGCTTTTCAAGCGTTTTTGCACAGAAATCGGCTGTTCCGACAGCAGAGTCATCACTCTGAGCCGCCGTTTTTACATTATAAACGGCACTGCGTTTACGTACACCGTCAATAACTGCGCTCAGTCTGAAATAATATACGGTATCCGGGGCAAGTCCCGCAACAAGTGCGGTATTTCCTCTGAAGCCTCTGATATGATTTGTCAGCGATTTTTCATCGGTTCCGTAATCGATTTCATAGGCTGTAACCGTTCTGTCGGTATTGACTTTTACCGTGAACGCGGTCTCGGACGCATCGACCGAAAGTGCGGTTATATCATGATCCGCATCGATCGGTATTACCTCAACCGAGCTTACATCTCCGCCGACAAATGATATTTCATTATAGATTCCGGGTCTGCACCGATCGGACAATCCGCGTAGTGAATAAACGGTATCGCATTCGTGGGAAATTTCCGACCTGTTGAGGAAAACACGGTAATCACCGGACTGCGAGTTGATTTTCAGATTCCAATCGCGTGCCGGAGGAAGTGTCAGATTGGAAAAAACTCTGTAAAGCGATCCGCTGCGCAACCGCTCTGTAAAATCGTTATGAATCAGACTCATTCCGCCATCGCACACCCGCGGGAAATGCGTGATTTTAAGCCTTGCTGCTCCGTACGGGATGAGTTCAATCTCGGTTTCGGCTCCTTTTTCGCGCAACACTCCGCCGTACGGCTGATTTGCCGCGTGGTTTCCGTCAAGCTTCCACTCCGGGATCATCTGTCCGACCGCATGTATAATCACGGGTGCGGACGATACGGCAAACGGCTGTTTTACGATTGCTTTTTGCTCGACGGTCATAAGCGACCTATCGGCGATCAGACCGTAATTCCATCTTGATGTCGGGTACACCTCACGTCTGATTGCCTTTCCGAAGTCACCGACTTTAAGTTCACGGGCACCGTTATCGGTATATCTGCGCCAATCCTCCCCGATTTTCAGCGAATAGATCAGCGGTCCTCTTGTCACCGCGACAGAATTATTATACCAATCGGAAAACTCAATTGTCATCGGCAATGTAAGACTTACAACGTCATTATCGTTGAATCGACGTTTCAGGATACAAAATCCGCCGGAAAATCCGACATCCGCAGTTTCTCCGCACACCGAAAGGCTTGCGTTTTTACACCATGACGGTATCGGAAGTTTCAGTGACAGTTCCGCCGATTTCCCGTGGTAAAGAAATATGATACGATCATCAAACGGATAGTCTGTCCTCTCTTCAAATGAGATCACATCTCCGTCGGGAAGCCTGTAACTTACCTCCGACGGACCGTAAGCCGCAACGGCAAGGTCGCCGTCGGCATCTGCCATCCACATCGATCCGATGAACTTTGCCCATCCCATATGGTTGTTTGCAAAGCAACAATCAAATCCGCACGGAGCACCGAAAGCCGAGCTGTCACCGTGATCGCAATCAAATTCGTGACATCCGGTAGTGGCAAGAACCTGATTCTGAAGGATATAGTAGACATGTCCTCTGTAATCGGGAGCATACGCCGCAGGCAGTGCGTTATATGCGAGTCTTTCAAGTCTGTCGCACAGCCATTCTTCGCCGAGTATCCGCACAGCCGTCTCGGTTGACAACATTCCCTCGACTATTCCGCAGAGTTCGCTTCCGCGATATGACAGATTATCCCGTGCCGCCTCGTCCGAGTTCGGCAGTCCGTCGATTCTTCCGTGGTCCGCCGAAATATTGAAAAGACCGTTTTCAAGCGCATTTCTGTCGGAATCGTTGTTTGTTCTTCTGTACCACAGCGGGGGCGTCTTCATTGCCTGGCTCGTATTGACAACATGCTGTCTTACAGTGGTATCATTCATGATTGCCGTCCAGTCGTCGGTCTGCGAATGAATCAGATCGGCAAGTTCGAGAAGCCAGTCGGATTTTTCGGGTTCTTTTTCGTTATAAACACGATCATAATACCAAAATACGCTGTCGATGTTATCTCCACCGCGCGCTTTTGCCCACGAGAAGAGCGGCTTCGACGGCAATGTCTTAAGCTGATATCTGAAATATTTTTCAAAAAAAGGCAAAATACGACTGTCGGATCTGCCGAGATATTCGTTTGCTTCACAGTAATCGCGCAACGCCATAAGCACCGGCATTCTCGGCCACCAATCATCGTTTGACAGCGGTCCGAACATACCGTTTTCCTGTTGTGATGACAGAATTTTCTCTATCCACACCTGCGCTCTTTCAATAAGTTCCTGTTCACCTGTCACATATGCGATCGACACAAGCCCACGCAGATAATACGGTCCGTCTTCCCAGTTCTCGCCGCTTCCGCCCCGCCATCCGCTTTCATCCGAATAGTCGGGGTACAACTCCATATCGTCAAAAAATCCATGACGTTGAAGTGAAAGCTGATCGGAAAGCCAACCGTGCGGTTTTACCGCGCCGAGCGGCAAACCGGCAAATGGCATTTTTCTGAGTTTTCCCTGTCCGAAATTCAATTTCGCGTTTTCGCTATCAATCATAATCTTTTCCCGTTTCGTTTATCCTTACTGACCGAAAATCCGATCAGATTTCTTCAACCTTGATAAGTGTTGTACCGGTTTTATCGTTCGCTGCACCGCCTGTAATTACTATACGCTGCCCGGGTTTCAGATTGAGAAGTTCTCTTGCCTTATTCTTCGCAAAATAGAACAAAACATCGGTCGATGCGAAAATATCACTCATTACCGGGATAACTCCCCACGAAAGTGAGAGCTTACGATACGCATTTTCGCTTGTTGTCATCGCAATTATCGGGGATTTCGGGCGAAATCGCGAAACCATTCTTGCGGTTTTTCCGGTAAGTGTACAAACAACTATTGCGGAAGCATTTATACCTTTGGAGAGATCACAGGCGGCATGCGAAAGAGACTCGCCAACCGATTTTATCCTGAATTCATCGTCACGTATATTGCCGATATAGCAAACATTCTGTTCCGCTTCGACGGCGATCCTGCTCATTGCCGCAACAGCATCGACCGGATACTTACCTGCTGCCGTTTCACCCGACAGCATAATTGCGGATGTTCCGTCATAAACCGCATTTGCGACATCCGAGATTTCCGCACGTGTGGGACGCGGATTATTTATCATCGATTCAAGCATTTCGGTTGCCGTAATAACTCTTACGCCGTTTATACGACATTCGGAAATAATATGTTTCTGTATCGCGGGCAGTTCTTCAAAAGGTATTTCAACTCCCATATCTCCGCGACCTATCATTATTCCGTTACAGTTTGCCATGATCTCATCAAGATTATTGACACCTGCGCGATTCTCGATCTTTGCAATCAGATCGATATCCGGGTCGCCGTGTTCACGCAAAAAATTGCGGACATCGATCAGATCCTGTGCTTTTGAAACAAAAGAACACGCGATGAAATCCACTCCGTTTTCGATTCCGAACAAAATATCATTTTTGTCCTGCTCGGACAGATATTCAAGGACGAGTTCTTTTTCGGGGAAAAACATACTTTTTCTGTCAGAGATTTTTCCGCTGTTCATTACTCGCGTATGGACGGTATTATTTTCAACAGAAATCACCTCAAATGACATAAGACCGTTATTAAGAAGAATACGATCACCCGGATTCATCTGCGAAGCAATATTTTTATAGGAAACAGAGACGCATGTCTGATTTCCTATGATATCGTCAGATGTAAAATCAAACAGGTCACCTTCGCAAAGGTCAACCGATCCGTTTTCAAATGCTCCTATACGGAATTCGGGACCTTTTGTATCGAGCATGATCGGAAGCGAAACATGCATATCATCGCGTATTTTTTTCAGCAGATTTATTTTCTCAAGATGCTCCGGATGTGTTCCGTGCGAAAAATTCAATCGGGCAACATTCATGCCGGCTTTCACCATCTGTCTTAAAACGGTTTCATTTTCGCTGGCGGGTCCGAGTGTGCAAATTATCTTCGTTTTTCTCATTGACAAAACCTCATAATAATTTATTTGGGCTTATAATAAAATATTATAAACAAAAAAATGCTGCAAGACTACCGACTTATGAAAAAAGTCGATCAAATCATATTCCGTATGTTATAATACCACACTTTACATAAAAAGTCAATCAAAAATACAGACTCCAAAAACAAAAAGCCCCGACCGAGAAGGTCGGGGTGA
>CALBLD010000008.1 GCA_937895775.1 uncultured Clostridia bacterium | reverse complement strand
AAGGTCGAAGCGGAGCTTGCCGTTGCCGAAGAGCGCGACCGTCTTGCCGCCGAAGCCGACAGTCAGAAGGATGAGTGACCGGATGAACAACATTACGCTTACCGAGGTAGCCGACAGATTACGCAAAAGTGAAAACATAATACTCATTTCCCACACTTCACCTGACGGAGACACCGTCGGTGCGGTCACTGCCCTTGCGGTCGGACTCAAAAATGCCGGGAAGAAGGTCACCGCACTCTGCGACAGCGACATTCCCGACTATCTGCGATTCATATGCGAGGGACTGTACCGCAAAGATTCCGACGAAGAGGGACTGATTGTATCGGTTGATGTTGCATCGTCGCAAATGCTCGGAAAACTCGAAGAAAAGTTCGGCAACCGGGTTGGCATACGCATTGACCATCATGCATCGGGTACCGATTTTGCAAAATACAATTACTGCGTTCCGGACGCCGCCGCATGCTGCGAAATCATATACGAGCTTCTGGTCGGGATGGATCTTATGAACAGCGTGAGTGCGGGTGCGCTCTATCTCGGACTGTCCACCGACAGCGGAAGCTTCAGGTATTCCTGCACCACTCCAAAAACCCTGCGCATTGCCGCAGATCTGATAGAAGCGGGTGCCGATTCGGAGGACATAAACGAAAGACTTTACGAAAATCTGACCGTTGACTCGCTCCGTGCCGACTGCTTTTTCCTCGACAAAATGGAACGGTACATGGACGGCAGCGTCCTGATCGTTCCGATATCGATCGCCGACAGAACAGCCGCAGGTCTGACCGATGAACAGCTTGAGGGCTTTTCGACACTTGCGCGCAAAATATCGGGCGTCCGGCTCGGAATATCCCTCCGCGAAAAAGAGCCGGGGATATACAAAGTATCAATGCGCTCAAGAAAATCGGTTGACTGTGCCGCAATCTGCGCCGCTCTCGGCGGAGGCGGTCACATACGCGCCGCGGGGGCGACAATAAAAGCTTCCTGCATTGGAGAGGCGAAAAAGCTCCTTATCGACACAGTCACAGAGCAGATCGGAGAGCGGGAATGACCGACAGCAACATATCCGGAATACTCTGTATCGACAAACCCGCCGAGATGACGTCACACGACGTTGTAAACAGGATACGCCGCTTATACGGCACACGGAAAGTCGGACACACCGGAACTCTCGATCCGATGGCAACAGGCGTACTCGTCATACTCATCGGCAGAGCCGCAAAGCTTTCCGACTATCTTCTTGCCGACAGAAAGACATATGAAGCGGGTCTGCTGCTCGGATGCGAAACCGACACGCAGGACATAACCGGAAAGATTGTTTCGCAGAGCGACAATATCCCCGACCTGTCGGTCGTCGAAGCTGCGTGCGCGTCCTTTGTCGGCAGATCGGTTCAGATCCCGCCTATGTATTCGGCAAAAAAGGTAAACGGCGTAAAGCTTTACGAGCTTGCGCGGGACGGCATTGAAATCGAACGCCGCGGATGCGAAATAGAGATTTATTCGCTCGGTGTGAAAAAGCGGTCGGACAGAGAGTACAGTCTTTCGGTATCATGCTCGAAGGGCACATACATACGCACACTGTGTCACGACATAGGCAAAGCACTCGGCTGCGGCGGATGCATGTCATCACTCAGACGCACGAAAAACGGTGTTTTTTCAATCGACGGAGCCGTAAGCATCGAAAAACTCGAAGAGTTCAGCGGGAGCGAGCGCGAAAAACTGCTTATCACGGTTGAAGATGCACTGTCGTATCTTCAAAAGT
>CALBLD010000007.1 GCA_937895775.1 uncultured Clostridia bacterium | reverse complement strand
GCGATTTGTCGATGTTCTCGAAAAAGTCGTTTTTCAGAACATCACTGCCTACCGTACTTGAATAGAGTCCGAAAATCCTCGGTGAAAAACCTTCTCCTTTTACGATTTTGTAAACTCCGGCTTTGCCGGGAAGCTTTTCGATGTCCGCAGCCGATCTGACATTCCATGTGTCATAGTAGCCTGACCATTTTGCAAACCATGTGTAATGCTGTGACTTGTGTTCGGCGAAGCCTTCCTCAACCGACACACGGAAGGCGGTTCTGCCGCCGAATTTTTCAAGCTTTATATTGTCCCAGTCCATGATTATACGGTTCTCTTCATAGAGATGCAGATATATCTTCGGGACGGTATAAACCCCGTATTTTTCGGCTGATTCCGGATTGCAGTCGGCGTTTGCCGTGAGTTTTGACGCGTTTATAAGAGCATCGGTGTAGACCATGTGCGCTCCGTGTCCGTATTCTCCGTTTATGTCATGCCCGACAATGACAAGCGGCTTGAAGCGACGTATGTTTTCGACCAGAAAATCGGTAAAATAATCTTTGGAATAGCCCGCCTTTTCAAATGCCGAATACCCGTCCTTGAGCGATTCGCTGTAAAGATCGGGCGGTTCGCCGATTATCGGGTAATTGCGCACACCAACCGCCCACAAGCCGTTAAGAAGCTCGTGCGGTCTGCTTTTGGAGGTCTTTGCGTGGTCAACCATGTAGACGACCTGTACGTTGTAGCCTTTTTCGCCCGCATAATATGGTAAGATTCCCGCAAAGAAGAGATGCTCGTCGTCCGCATGGGTCGAAAGAAGCATGAGATCGGCTTTTTTGCAGGGTGCATCCCACCTTTGCACGCTGTCGGGCAGACTGCCTTTTCCGTAAACGGTGTACGAATATGCATTGCTTTTAAATGACGCGACCGATAGGCTGACACTTGTCGCGCCGACCTCGACATATTCGTGCAGAAAGCCGTTCTGACCGTAGATCCTCCTGCTTTCCCCGACTGTCGCATACCATTCCGAGGGAGTTTTCTTCCACTCAATGTAAATGCCCTGTATTTCTTCGTCGCACGAGATAACGCTCATGCCGTTTTCGGCGGTTATCCTGCACTTTTCGGTTATATCTGCGGCGATGTTGTCGGTTTCGGGCAGGTCTGTCTCGTCGGCAGAGGATGCCGACGGGAGCCTTTGCATCAGCAGGAGTGCAAAAACAACGGCAAGAATCAGGCACAGTGACGCACAGATCGCATTGCCGGGAATTGATTTTTTTGAATTAACAGACATTTTTTCTCCGATTTTTATACCCGCGCAGTCGGGTTCAGCCGATCGCGAAGTTATCCTTCTGCATTGCGGAAACGGTGAACTTCACGCAGTACTGCATGAAAAAATATCCGCAAAGAGTAAATATAACAATGGTTACGTATGGTGAGACGAGAGTGACCGTGTCCGAAAGACTTTTCGGTGCGCCGCTTTTTACAACGGTTCTTATCGTTTCGACGGCGGTCTGAATGAGACTTGCCGCGAGATAAACGACCGCACATGAATTTACGGCATTGCGGAGCGGATTTTTTCGTTCGGACGTATGCATTTCAAGAATTGCGGACGGACCGAAACGTACTGATCCCTTTCCCGCCGAGGCATAAGCTTTTTTTGCCTGCATGTACGAAAGTCCGAGCGATATTGCCATTATCAGAACAATCAAAAGGATGTTTATGAAAAGATAAATCAGCGTTGCCGCAAGGATATCGGCGGATTCGAGCTGGGAGAGGGTGAAGTTGCACAGATAAAAACCCTTTACCGCAAAGACATCATCAAGAAATGCCAGCATGAAAAGCACGGCGGTCTGGAGGATAAAGCCGATAATTACAAGCGACAGAAGCTGCCACGCAACCGCGTTGAAAAAGCATTTGCCGTCTTTTGCAAACAGAAAAACGGTTGCAGCCGACAGAACCGCAAAGAAGGAAAGCGTGGTTACAAGCTGTGAAAGATAGTATAGAAGCTGATAGAGCAGTTCAAGTGAGTTTGCCTGAGCTATCGACATCAGCGGATAAACAACGAGAGTCCGCGCAAGCGGAAGCAGTACGGTAAAGAGCAGAATAAGCCGGTTTTTGTATTTGTTGCCCGTTTTTTTCATCTTGTATTACCCCGCAGGATCAGTCGTAGAAGCGCATGACAGACACGACCTTGCCGATTATCGTGCACTCGTCAACGATGATCGGCTGCATACTGCTGTTGCGCGGCTGAAGTCTGAAGTGTCCGTTTTCCTTGTAGAACGCTTTTACCGTTGCAGAGTCTTCGACAAGCGCAACAACTATCTCGCCGTTTTGTACCGACGCCTGTTTTTTGACAACAACGATGTCGCCGTCCATTATTCCTGCCTCTATCATGCTTTCGCCTGTTACGCGCAGGGCGAAAAGCGAGCCGGGCAGCTCGCGTGCGGAGCGTTTGAGAAGCGGAAAATCAAGATAGCCGCGTATGTTTTCGACGGCAAGTATCGGCTGACCGGCGGTGACCCGACCGACAAGCGGTATCCGCGCATGATTTTTCTGCGTCGGATCAATGTCCTCGGTACGCAGTCCGCGGCTCTTTCCCGATGTTTTGTTGAGCGCGCCCTTCTCGTTCAGCTTCTTTATGTAGCTGTGTACCGTCGATGTTGATTTTATCGACAAGCCGCTCTGTATGTCGCGCACGCTCGGCGGATATCCGTTTCTGCGATTGAAATCGCCCACAAATTCATATATCATCCGTTCTTTTTCGGTCAGTTCTTCCATAAAAGCACCTCTTTCCGACTGTAAAAAACTCTACGATAATTATACCACATATGTGCCGAAAAATCAAACAAATGTTCTCAAATAAAAGAAAAATATTGTAAACAAATTGTGAATACTCGAAAATGAAAGATAATTTCCAAAATCTATTGAAAATGTGGGGAAACTGTGCTATACTGATAATATCATGTATGTATGTGAGGGCGTAAGAGATGAAATTCAGCGATATAAAATACCAAAGACCGGACACCGACGCATTTCTGTCGGATATGGATCGGCTTATCAAAGAGTTTGATTTGGCTGATTCGGCGGAGGAACAGCTTTCTCTGATAAGCAGATCGGATGAAATGCTGTCCGATCTTTATACAATGTCAACAATAGCCGAGATACGAAACACGGTTGATACGCGCGACAGCTTCTATGAAGGCGAAAAGGCGTTTTTTGACGACTTTATGCCGGTAATGCAGACAAAAATGCAGGAACTTGTCGAAAAGATCGTGAAGTCTCCCTTCAGAAGCGAGCTTGAGACCGAACTCGGTGATGTGTACTTCATCAACGCGGAAATGTCGCTGAAGGCATTTTCTCCCGAAATCGTGCCGCTTATGCAGGAGGAAGGCGCTCTTACCACCGAATATCAGAAGCTGTATGCTTCGGCAAGGATCCCGTTTGAAGGGAAGGAGCTGACAGTTGCACAGCTCGGTGCTTACAAGCAGTCACCCGACAGAGCACAAAGAAAGGCTGCTTACGAGGCAGAGGGAAGCTTTTTTGACGAAAACCGTGCAAAATTCGATGAGATATTCGATAAACTGGTGAAGAACCGCAGTCTGCAGGCAAAGAAGCTCGGCTTCGACAGCTTCGTGGAACTCGGATACCTCCGCCGTCAGCGCAACTGCTATACTCCGCGCGATGTGGCTGTGTTCAGGAAACAGATAATCTCGGATGTCGTTCCGATGGTCAATAAGATCAAGGAAGATCAGAAGAAGCGCATCGGCGTTGACGATTTCAGATTCTACGACAATTCCTTTATGTTCAGTGACGGAAACGCAAAGCCGCACGGCAGTCCGGAAGAACTGCTGCTTGCCGCCAAACGCATGTACGAGGAAATGTCGCCGCAGACCGCCGAATTTATCGATGTCATGTTTGATATGGAACTTTTCGATGTCGTTGCGAAGGACGGTAAGGCACCCGGCGGATACTGCACGTCACTTCCGAAGTACAAGCTTCCGTTTGTCTTTTCGAATTTCAACGGCACATCTGCCGACGTTGACGTCCTGACCCACGAAATGGGACATGCGTTTGCCGATTATGTCGGCGAACGTGAGATCAAATGGCTCAGCAATATTACGCCGTCGATGGAGGGTGCGGAAACCCATTCGATGTCGATGGAATTTCTGACATCACCGTGGCACAGGCTCTTCTTTGCCGAGGATACCGCAAAATATCAGCTCTCACACGCCGAGGATGCGCTTATATTCCTGCCTTACGGTACGATGGTCGATCATTTTCAGGAGATAGTATACTCAAATCCCGATATGACTCCGGATGAAAGAAATGCCGAATGGGCAAGGCTTGAAAAAATATACCGTCCGTACATCGATTTTGATTCGCTCCCCTTCTATTCAAGGGGTGCGGGATGGCAGAGACAGCTTCACATCTATCTCTACCCGTTCTATTATATCGATTACTGTATGGCGCAGACGGTGGCACTTGAGTTCTTCGCACTTCATCTGAACGATCCGGAGGATGCATGGAGACGCTATCTCGATTTTGTAAAGCTCGGCGGAACAAAGACATTTGTCGGACTCGTAAAATCGGTCGGACTCAAAACCCCGCTCGAAAAGGGTTCGATAGGTCCGATCGTCGAAGAACTCGGCAGATGGATTGAAAAAAACAATATCTAATCCTGTCGGAGGCAATATGAATTACAGAAATAAAATGAACGAGCATTATGAAAACGATGTGACCGACATTGTCATTGACTATGAGCGTAACAAAAAGTTTTTTGACCGCAAAAAGAGAACCTACGGCGCGAGATTTTACGCGATAAGCGCAACTCTTGCGGGACTCGGCGGACTTATGGTCATACTTGCAATGTGTTTTTCATTCTACATCTTTTATCTGCCCGGCTGGCTCCTTCTGATCGCGGGCGCAGTTATGGTATGCGTATCGCTTGCCGGAATAGTAAAAGAATCGGATGTAACCGACATTTTTGATGTCAAAAGGAAGCAGTTCGACGATATCTGCGGGGACAAAATAGGGTATCCCGACGACATGGAGGACATGTCAATGTCGTTCCTCGGATGTAACATCACTTCCGAAAATATCGACAAGATGTACAAGCTGAAAAGCGGTCAGTATATCGACACCGATATCGTTATGACCTTCATATATGTTGATAACAGAAGATGTAAGCTTTTCATTGCGGAGGAAAATTTCAGTCTGATCGAGCCGAAGGATGACAGCAGTTTTACCGAGTTGTCGTTTGATGATTTCGACAGGGCGGAGATTCTGTCCGACAAAATCACCGACAAAATTTCGATCAGCCGCGCGGTGATATCCAAGGAAGGGAAGACGGTCTTCGAATTCCCGTTCAGTGACAACGATTTCAGCAAGGAAGAATTTATAGGAAAGCTCGCTCATTATAAGGAAATGAGAAGAGATTTCTGATTGTAAAAATCACGGCGCACACCGTATGCGGTATGTGCCGTGATTTTTTTCAGACCTGTGTTCCGATTGCGGCGTTACAGCTGCACGACCTTGTTTTTTTCGCCGTAGGTTCTGTTGTAATTGTCAATCGCCGCCGCAATAATCTTTACGGCATCTCTTTCGTCACCGACGTTGTTGACAACCGTCTCTTTGTGTTCAAGCGTTTTGTATACCGAGAAGAAATGCTGCATTTCCTCGTAAACATGGCGCGGGAGAGCAAATATCGAGCGGTAGCCGTTGTATGTCGGGTCGGAGAAGGGGATTGCAATTATCTTTTCGTCAAGCTTGCCGTTGTCCATCATGCGGATAACGCCTATCGGATAGACATGCACCAGCGTCAGCGGAGTTATCGCCTCACTGCAAAGAACGAGAACGTCAAGCGGGTCGTTGTCGTCCGCATAAGTGCGCGGGATGAAACCGTAATTTGCCGGATAGTGGGTCGCTGTGTAAAGTATGCGGTCGAGTTTAAGAAATCCGGTTTCTTTATCAAGCTCGTATTTGTTCTTGCAGCCCTTCGGAATTTCGATCACCGCATAAAAATCGTCGGGTTTTACTCTGTCGGGGTTTATATCGTGCCAGATATTCATTCTGCGATTTCCTTTCTGTAAATCAGGTGGTAAAATAAGGGGAGCGTCTTTTTCAAAGCGTTCCCCTTTTTCTGTGTCAATATTACTGTGCTGCGTCAACTATTACCGAGAAGGCATCGGCTTTGAGCGATGCTCCGCCGATAAGACCGCCGTCGATGTTTTCCATTGCAAGCAGTTCCGCGGCGTTGCCCGCATTCATCGAGCCGCCGTACTGGATTATGGTCTGACGTGCGACTGCCTTGCCGTAGAGACCCGAAATGACATTTCTGATAATGCCGCAGACCTCATCCGCCTGCTCGGCGGTTGCGGTCTTGCCGGTTCCGATCGCCCAGACAGGCTCATATGCGATGATGACATTGTTCATCTGCTCGGCTGTAATGCCCGCAAGAGCAAGTTTCACCTGACGCGATACGACCTCGGTCGTGATACCGCTTTCGCGCTCCGAAAGAAGCTCGCCGACGCATACGATGGCATGAAGTCCCGCCTCAACAGCCGCCTTTGTGCGGAGATTGACCGTTTCATCGGTCTCGCCGAAATACTGACGGCGTTCGCTGTGTCCGATAACAACATACTTTGCGCCTGCGTCAAGGAGCATGTCCGCCGAAATTTCGCCGGTGTATGCGCCGCTCTTCTTGAAGTGAACATTCTGTCCGCCGACTTTTATTGCGGTACCTGCCAGTACCTTGCTTACTGCGGGAATGTCTATTGCCGGTACGCATACCACGATGTCGCAGCCGCGCTTGCCCTTGACCTTTTCATAAAGCTCTGCGGCAAAAGCCTTTGCCTCGGAGGGGGTCATGTTCATTTTCCAGTTGCCGGCGATAACCGGTCTTCTTTTTCTTGAGCTCATCTGTCTGCCTCCGTAAGTTCTTCAGTCTTTGTCGTTGAGGCATGCAATTCCGGGGAGATCCTTGCCTTCGAGGAATTCGAGCGAAGCACCGCCGCCGGTCGAGATGTGAGTCATTCTGTCGGCAAATCCGAGATTTTCGGCTGCTGCCGCAGAGTCGCCGCCGCCGATGATCGATATTGCGCCGTTATCGGTTGCTTCCGCAACAGCGGTTGCAACAGCGATGGTTCCGCATGCGAAGTTCTTCCACTCCGAAACGCCCATCGGTCCGTTCCATACGATGGTTCCGGCACCCTTGAGCGACTTTGCGTAAAGCTCCTGGGTCTTGAGACCTATATCGAGTCCCATCCAGCCGTCGGGAAGGCTGTCCGAATACATTTCCATGAAGGTTGCGTCCTCGCTGTACGAGGTCGCGATCATGTTGTCAACGGGAAGGAGCAGGTTGACGCCCTTTGCGTGAGCCTTTTCCATAATCTCTTTTGCAAGATCGATCTTGTCGTTTTCGCAGATAGAGGTTCCGATCGATTTGCCCATTGCGCGGTAGAAGGTGTATGCCATGCCGCCGCCGATGATGAGCGTGTCAACCTTGTCAAGCAGATTTTCGATAACGCCGATCTTGTCGGATACCTTTGCGCCGCCGAGAATCGCAACGAAAGGACGCTTCGGGTCTGCAAGAGCGGCACCCATTACGGTGATCTCCTTCTGAATGAGGTATCCGCATACGGCAGGAAGGTAATCCGCAACGCCTGCGGTCGAAGCATGCGCGCGGTGCGCGGTTCCGAATGCATCGTTTACATAGATGTCCGCCATCGAAGCAAGTTCTTTTGCGAATGTGGGATCGTTCTTTTCTTCCTCTTCATGGAAGCGCACGTTTTCGAGCATAAGGATCTGACCGGGTTTCAGTGCGGCAGCCTTTGCCTTTGCGTCGGGACCGATAACGTCCTTTGCCATAATTACTTCCTTGCCGGTAAGCTCGGAGATGCGTTTTGCAACGGGAGCAAGCGACAGCTTTGTGATGTCGTTCTTCGCCTTTTCGAGAGCGGCTGCGGTAGCGGCTGCCTGATCTGCCTCGGGAAGAGCGGCGATCTTCTTGATTTCTTTCTTGTCAAGCTTGAGCTTTTCGTTGAAAATATTGTGAGGACGACCCATGTGCGAGCAGAGGATGACCGCAGCACCGTGATCGGTCAGATAGTTGATTGTGGGAAGCGCGCCGACGATTCTCTTGTCGTCGGTAATGACACCGTCCTTCATGGGGACGTTGAAGTCACATCTTGCAAGCACCTTTTTACCGGAGACATCAATGTCTTCGATTGTTTTCTTGTTATACATAGACATAGACAATTCACCTCATAATTTGATAATTTTTCTACAAGAACAATTCTACCATATTTCACTGAAAATATCAAGAGTTTTGCTAAAAAAAATAGGTAAGATCCTGCAATTTTACAAAGTAAACGAAAAAAGGATCCGCAAAAGCGGATCCTTTTGAAGCTTTGTATGAAAT
>CALBLD010000006.1 GCA_937895775.1 uncultured Clostridia bacterium | reverse complement strand
TCTTCTTATTATAACCCGAGAAAGCGAGCTTTTTTATCAGCTCACTGCGGTACCTTTTACCCCTGAACGAAGCCACAACCGAACAGATGAATTTACCGAGTCCGAACGGCTGTCCCTTCCCTGCCGTACCCGAAACAATGAACGCATCCACCGTTTCGGGATGGACGCTGACATAGGCGCGTGAAATAAACGATCCCATACTGTGTCCGAGCAGTATATAAGGAAGTGAGCGATATTTTTTCTTCATTATCTTATTGAGTGCAAGAACATCTTCCACAAGGAATCGGTCACCGTCTTTTTCGCCGAAAAAGCCGAGATCTTCGGCGTTTTGAGCGGTTCTTCCGTGTCCGAGATGATCGTCGCCGCAAACGACGATCCCGTTTGATGCCAGATAATTTGCAAACTCATCATATCTGTCTACATACTCGTTCATTCCGTGTACTATCTGCACGATCGCGCGCGGTGTCTCATCCGGAGTCCACACGGTATATGCTATATCGTGCACTCCGTCGGACGACCGGAAGGTTCCTTCTGTCTTTTCTATCATTACTTATTTCCTCATCTGTTATTGAAATGTATATTATTGAACTTACAGTAGTCAACCGCCTGTGCTATCGACGGTATTCTTATCTTCGGGTCTTCTCTTGCCATTTTTGCCATTACCGATGCAAGCGCACACGAGTTTCTTATATCACCCGTCGAAAGATAAGCCGCCGATATGGCTGCCGCCTCGGTATCTATCGGAGCACCGACGCATTTCCCGTCGAGCGTACAGGGTATTATATGAT
The DNA here is from genome assembly GCA_937895775.1 of uncultured Clostridia bacterium. Classification (GTDB taxonomy): domain Bacteria; phylum Bacillota; class Clostridia; order Oscillospirales; family CAG-272; genus CAKSQF01. Next base: position 680 of record CALBLD010000006.1, on the reverse strand, counting down.
ACTGATATTTCCCGTCATATATAAATGTTCCCCCTGTGACGAGTCTTATTACATAATATTTTGCGCGTACTTTTCCCGAAAGCGCAATCGCAGCGGGCAGACAGCGTTCGGGATTATTTACTGTTATTCCCGTCATTGAACGGGTCCCGGGAACATCGGTTATGAAAAGCTCCACATTTTCAAGCTTACCGAGAGCGGCTGTCGGACGCACGCCCGCGGCATCCAGATACACGGGCAAACCGTTTATTCTCGCGTTATGGGTCGCGTCGCAGAGAAGCTCATGCGGCAGGTCGGTAGACAAAAAAACAGCGTCGAAAGTTGCCTCCATTGCTCTTGAAATCTGATCGGCATGGATTGCGGCATTTGCCCCGGTACACAGTATCTTTCTGTCGGTTGAAAATGAATTTTCATGTATATGCACCGAAAGACCCGTCGGGCGGCGATCGGTTATCAGATAGGATGTATCGACTCCGTTTTCATTATAATAGCCGATCAGTTTCGTACCGTTTGCATCCTTTCCGACGACACCGCAGACCGAAACGTCCAGCCCCATTCTTGCCGCGGCAACCGCCGCACACCCGCCGCGTCCGCCGGGTCGGTTTGTGTAGCTGTTATTTTCGGATACAACCATATCGGCAGTCGGAATCGCATCGACCCAAAGCACTGTTTCCATATAGCAA
>CALBLD010000005.1 GCA_937895775.1 uncultured Clostridia bacterium | reverse complement strand
AATGATCTGCACGTCGCTTTCATTCAGGCGATCGTGATCGTAATGATTTATCATAATGTTTTCCCTCTCTGCAATTATTTGTTTTCGGATTCTTCTTCCGCGTACTTTTCGTAAAGCTTCTTTACCGCAAGGTAGGCAAGCTTCGGCTTACGTGTATCCGATACAATACCTTTGTTGTTGTAGCTGCGCGCACGGTCGTTTCCGCACTCCTTGGCGGTTCTTATATCGCAGTACTGCCAGATCGAAAATCCTACAATCATGGGATCCTTGTGGAAAAGCTCAATCGTGTGTGTAAGCAGTTTTGCCTGGTATTCTTCCGTCCATTTCAGGCAGTCAAATGTATGATAGCCGTAAAGTGCGGCGCAGCCGAATTCGCTCATTATTACCGGTTTATCTTCCATGCCGAGCGAGCGGCGGTATTCTCTGAACTTCTCAAGGAAGTCCGCCCAGACGTCCATATCCCCTTCATACCAGCCGTAATATTTGTTTATGCTGATTATATCGCAATATTCAAAGCATATATCATTAAGCGGGTGATTGGTCGCAAAAGTCAGCGGACGGTTGCCGTTGTCTTCCTTCATGAAGGAACAGAATACACGCGACATTTCTTTGCCCTGCGGCATGTCGGTCCGTATTTCATTGTGCAGTCCCCACATGATTATCGACGGATGGTTGAAATACTGGCTCTTCATTTCGCCGAGCATATCAAGTCCGCGCTTTAAAACAAGCGGTCTGACAAGAGTGTCGGGAGCAAATCCGACGCCCCAGACCGGAATCTCGCTCCAGAACATTATACCGTTTTCGTCGAGCAGATCAAGGAACACCTTCGAATTGGGGTAATGCGAACCGCGTATAAAGTTGCAGGAAAGATTTTTTATGATCTCAAGATCCCTGTCCATAAGTCTTCCCGGGAAAGCCATACCGAAATCGGGGTGATCCTCATGTCGGCAGACACCGCGAAGCTCCAGTTCCTCGCCGTTGAGATATATCTTACCCTTCTGTACCGATATGTTTCTGAAACCGACTCTGTCAGTCAGATCGTCATCGCCGAGAGTCATATACAGATTATAGAGTTTCGGTGTTTTGGGACTCCAGAGTTTTATTCCCTCAAGCAGTACATTTGAGCAGATATGCTCGCTCTTACCGACCGGCAGAGTCAGCATTGCTCCGGTAAGCGGACGTTTGTTGAGTGCCGAAGTGAACGGAAGCGTCAGCTCATGATCGGTCAGATTTATGATCGACAGCTTCAGCGTCGCATCAACAGCCGAAAAATCCGCCGCTATTTTATAGTCAAGATGCGCACCGAGTATCGCAGCATCTCCGAGTTTTTCGACGCTTACACTGCGGGTTATGCCGCCGTAGTGATAAAAGTCAACCCATTTTTGCGGAATCGAATCGGCACCGAAGCGGTTATCAACGCATACCGTGAGCGTATGCACGCCCTGCGAAAGCGATTTCACGATAAAGTCAAATGCCGTATACCCGCCGTAATGTGAGCCAAGCTCCCGACCGTCAAGCCAGACCGTGCACTCGGTCATGACAGCGTCAAAGCATATCCTGCAGTTGCCGCCTTCAAAGGCAAACGTCTTTGAATACCATGCTTTTCCTTCATACTGAAGCAGACGGCTTTCGGTGTTCCAGACCGACGGAACGCTTACCGAATAAGCCGATGCGGGCATTTTTTTGTTCCATCCCGCCTCAAGTCCGCAATCATTCGGATCGTCGATAAAGGACCAGACGCCGTCCAGATAATCGACTCTTCGTCTGATATGTTCGTTAAATGCTCTTCTCATAAGGTTTTCTCCTTCTTTTCTGCCATCCGGCAAAAGTTTTTACGCACTGCGGCGTTATTATTCCTCATCAAATTTTCTCAGACCGACGACCTCTGAAACCGGAAGTGAAAAACATATCGCGCATGCATCGGTTGAAACGCCCGCATTTTTGTTTATCGCGCTCATTATCTCCGATTTCTTTTTCTCGGAGGAGACGATGTATATTACATCCTTTTCTTCGGCAAGTGAGACTCCGAGAAACTTCTCTGCCTTGCTCCTGCCGGTACCCTTTGCATGGAAGACCGTTCCTCCCGCCGCTCCCGCAGAGCGTGCGGCATCCATAACGGTATCCGAATAGCCTTCATTAAGTATTACAACGATAAGCTCGTTCTCAAATTCCATTTTCGGTTTTCCTCCCTCCGCTTCTTTTCCTCCCGTAAGGTAGGCAAGCGTTTTTTTGCCGCCCACACTTTTGATCGGAACCGCAAGAACTATCCCGTTACCGGGTATATCCACAAACATTTTTTGTTTTGAAAGCTTCATGAACGCTCTCATGTCATCACTGCCCGCAATCGCCGCAATTACTTCCTTTTCCCTTGCCTGAAGATCGTACAGCGAGAGGTGCTCGGATGTTGCGGTGCCGCTTGCAAGATTTGTCAGGACAAACGGCATCCGCAGTTCTTCACATATGGCAAGCATTCCTCCCGCCTTGTCACGGTCGGTTATGCTTATAAGATAGTACAACTCCATTTTACACCTCCCAGAGTTCGATAACTTCGTCTTCCGCAGGAAGCATCTCTGTTTTCTCGGCTGTCTTCGCTCTCTTTGTCTTGATGACCGATATCGCGCCCATTATCTGGACGGTTATAAGCGGCGTCATCGCAACCATTGCGACAAGTCCGAACGCATCGGTCATGACATTGCCGCCGAGCGCAGAGCAAGCTCCCATTGCAAAAGGAAGCATAAAGGTTGCGGTAAGCGGTCCGGACGCAACTCCGCCCGAGTCAAACGCTATCGCAGTAAATGCGGGCGGAACAAAAAACGACAGTCCGAGTGCGATTATGTATCCGGGGATCATGAAATACATTATGGAAATCCCGGTAAGCACGCGTATCATCGAAAGTCCGTTTGCGGCGGCGATCGCTATCGACAGGCTGAGTCCCATTGCCTTTTCGGATATTGCACCCGCACTCAGCTCGGTTACCTGCTTGTTAAGAACATGCACCGCAGGTTCTGCATTTATAATAAACCAGCCCATTATCATTCCGAGCGGTATGAGCAGATATTTGAACGCACTGCCCGCGATCTTTCCGCCGAGTACATATCCGAGCGGAGAAAATCCGACATTGACACCCGTCAGGAACAGGACAAGTCCGATATATGTAAGAGCAAGCCCGATAAGGATGCGCAGAAGCGGTTTTTTCTTTATGTGAAGCAGTGTGACCTGGAAGATCATGAAAAACAGGAAGATCGGAAGAAGTGCAAGTGCGACCTCCGACATGTAGGACGGGATCCCTTTAAGGTACCCGAATCCCAGCGAGACGGTGTTTTCATATGCCGCAGTCACAACCGACGCGCCGCTTTCCGGATTGAACGAGTAGATGAATCCGAGAATAAGCACCGACAGCACAGGTCCGATCGAACAGAGCGCAACAAGACCGAAACTGTCCGACTTTGCGCCCTCGTCGCTTCGTATCGAGGCAACGCCGACACCGAGAGCCATTATGAACGGTACCGTCATGGGTCCGGTGGTAACTCCGCCCGAGTCAAATGCGACAGACAGAATCCCACGGTCGGACAGTGCCGCAAGCAGGAAAACAAGCGCGTAAAATCCGATCAGTATCCATTTCAGTGAGATTCTGAAAAGAGTTCTCAGCATGCTTACGACAAGGAAGAATCCGACGCCCACCGACACGGTCAGAACAAGCACTGTCTTGTTTATCCCGGGGACATTGTCCGCAAGCACCTGCAGATCGGGTTCTGCAATCGTAATTATCAGACCGAGTATAAAGCTCAGCGACAGAATCAGCGCAAGATTCTTTGATTTTGTCATTTTCGAGCCGATATGCGCACCGATCTTTGATACGGAAAGCTCGGCTCCTATGTTGAAAAGTCCCATTCCGAATATTATCATAACCGATCCTATCAGGAATGACAGCATCAATGCGTTGTCAAGTGGAACAAAGAAGAGGCAGAGTACCGACACGATAAGGGTTATCGGAAGCACCGACGCCACCGATTCCCGCATTTTTTCGTAGAATCCGTTTTTCCCGGGCAATTTGTTTCTCCTTTTCATCGTTTTTTCAGTCAGCACGGCAGACCGCACTACAAATATATGTGTTGATTTTATCACACAGACGTGGAAAAAATCAATGGTATATCTTGGAAACATTAAAAAAACAGGAGGTCTCACACGGAGACCTCCTGCAAAAACCGGACATTTTCCGTCCGATTGTTATCAGTCTTCACCGACACGTGTTATGCGTATTTTTGCCACCTTTAAGTCGGCATATTTGTACTTGTTCGCTTCGTTATCGGGGAAGCAGTTATTTATGTAGTAAATATCGCCGTCCGATCCCGTGAAAAATCCGAAGCTGTACGCATAGTTTGCGGACGAATCCTCGTAGTAATCATACGGCAGAGGATTTTCGAACGACTGCCATGTTTTGCCGAGGTCAAAACTTATAAACAGATCGGAACCCCGTCCTCTTTTCAGCTCGCCGAAACGACCTGCGGCTATCAGGGTACCGTACTTTCCTCCCCTCGGGGTCCATTCGATATAGGGAGTGCAACCCGTGAAGGCGTCAGCTGTTTTGATCTGAGTGCCGTATGATTTCACATTGCCCCAATCGGTGAGGCTCTTCGAGAATTTGCAGTAGACAGGTCCTCTTTCCTGTCCGATCATCTCGTAAGCAAGCACGTAGCCGTAATCACCCACTTTTGTTACGGTCACCATTCCGGGACGGAGCGAGGTGTCGGAGGGTGCGACGCAATACTGCAGATCGCCCCATGTCACACCGTCTTTTGAGGTACGGAAAACAAGTCTCTGACCGCCCTTGTCCGACACCTCTGTCTCATCCGAATAGAAACAGACAAGCGTTCCGTCGTCATCGCAGATAAGGAAAGGCTCGTACATTCCGTCGCCGATTCCGTTGCCCTCATCGACTATCGTAAATTCTTCCCATGTCAGACCGAGGTCGTAACTTCTCCAGATGCACATACGCGTCGTTCTTTCGGTAGACGAATCGTGTGAACAACCTGCAAGAAGAAGGGTTCCCTCAGGCATTTCGCCGACCTTGCAGGGCAGCTCGTATATATGCGGCTGCCAGTTGGCGAGAAGCTTTTTATACATTGTTTCTTCAACCGTGGAGATCAGCTCCCATGTTTTGCCGTCATCTGTACTTCTGTAGATCGGGAAATTCTTGCCCGCCCACTGACCTGTGGCAAAAAGGGTTCCGTTGTTTTCTCCGTTGTGTTTAAGCTGCATTATTCTTCCGTATGTCGGCCATGTCGAACCGCCGTCCGGCTTCAGACTCTGCACAGTCGATTTCGATATGATATCTATGGTCACAAGATACTCGTTTATTTCCATATCCGCATCATAATCTTTTATTTCACTGACACCGACAGGCATCGGAATTGCCCCGGTTTCGGTCGATTTGCTTACAAATTCGTTAAGAAAAGCTCTCATTCCGAAGAGGATCGCCTTATCGTTTGCTCCGTAGATTACGATCTTGTTATCGGTGGATCCGATCAGATACTTGTCTCCGCCGACCTCTGCAAGCTTGCTCTGTGCGTCCAGCGACTCCTGCCTGTTCGTTGTACCGACAAGTATTTCCTTGGCTGCCGGATCGACCGGATTATCGGCATAAACATAGTCGTTCGCAACTCTGATTTCAAGTGACAGGTACTGCTTCAGTATCGATTTCATTTCGTTTGCCGCTTTTTTGATCTCCGCGGATGCCTTGTCCGAGATAATTATCCTGTATCCGGAAAGCTCCATCGAGGGCAGTTCGATCTCGGTCTTATCGGTTGTTGCCGCAACCTGTGTCGTCGTTGTAACGGGGTTCTGACCCGATTTGCATCCGGCAAGTGCCGCGGTTGACACAATCGCCGTCGCCGCAAGCAGACAAGCTATGATTTTTTTCATTTGTTTTTCCTTTCAGATTAAAAATTACACAAATCAACTTGCAATAATTGTAGCATATCTTGTCCGATTTGTCAACAAATAATTCCGATTTCAAAAAAGAAAATCGGACGCCCGACAAACAGACATCCGACAACACCGAAGCAAAGAGAAAAACGGCACTCACCCCGCACGGTACTTTTCATATATGCGCCGATATACGACGACAAGAGCGGGGATACCGATAACGCATCCGGCAACAATCAGCGCAAGCGCAGCATAACTGCTTACAATGCCCGCAATCAGTGCCGCCCAGAAAACAAGCGAATAAACTCCCCACATGATTCCGTTTGCGTGATTATAGGCGGTCACGTCCGAAAGCTCTGTCTCGCTGACATCGGACGCTGCCCAGAACCACATCGGCTTCTTTCTGAACCATGCATAGATACCGATCCCCGAAAGGAGGACACAGCACGGGATCATTGTTATATACCAGACAGTATTCATGTCTTAACCCCCGTTTTATCATAATATAACCAAAAGACCGCCTGCCGATGCAGACGGTCTTCTTTGGAGCTGGTAGCCGGACTTGAACCGGCGACCTGCTGATTACGAATCAGCTGCTCTACCAACTGAG
>CALBLD010000004.1 GCA_937895775.1 uncultured Clostridia bacterium | reverse complement strand
ATTCGCCTCAGGTATCGACCGAGACCGTAATGCTTGAGCTTGAAAATCCGACGGCTGTGCTTACGGTCGGCTCATTCGGCGGAAACAAAAAGATACACTGCACGTCGGCTGACGAATCGGTTGCGACCGTTTCGATAGACGGGCATCTGCTGAAAATCACCGCGAAGAAGGCGGGCAAGACAACTGTCACTGTCCGTGTCGGCGATCACTTTGTCGAAATCCCGGTAAATGTCTACGAAAAGAATCCGTGCAGATCGATGATCGGCAATTTCAGTGTTTCGGGCGGAAGCCTGAAAACGAGCGAAAAGGGAATTCTGCTCACTGCCGACGGCTGGGATGCGTTTGCCATGTCCGACAGCGAGGGCGGCGATTTCGAATATGAAACCGAGCTTAAGCTGAACGCCGGAACAAACGCGGCGGCACTCATGTTCAGAATGAGCAGTATGGCTGATTTTTACTGCGTTTGCGTCGATGCGGCATCCGGCGGCGTAAAACTCTGGATGAAGAAGGGCGGAAATGTCAGGGACCTCAAATGGGTATCCGTGCCGGGTATAACCACGGGAAAGAGTTATCATCTTGCCGTAAAGGCGGTCGGAGACGAAATAACCGTAAGTCTTGACGGAACCGAACTGTTTGCGGTAAATGACAGCAGTCATTCCTACGGCTCGTTCGGACTCAACTGCTGTTCGGGAAGTGCCTTTTTCAACGACATAAAGTACACTCTGATCGGCGCCGATATCGGCAAACCCGATTCTGACATGACCTTTACGGTAATGGGCGGCAAGCTGACTACCTGCCCGGACGGCTACAAGTTCACAAACAGCTCGGGCGACGCATTCGCAAGGGGTGACCGCATCCTCTCGGATTTTGTATACAGCGCCGACATTTCGGTTGACAGCGGATCGATTGCGGGAGCACTTGTGTTCAGACTGACCGACAGCGACAATTTCTACTGCCTGTCATTCAGCCGCGGCGAGGGGATAATCAAGCTCTGGAAGAGAGACAGAGGCTACACAACCGTTCTGAAAACGGTGAATGTATCGATCGAGGCGGGAAAATTCTACAATCTGACCGTTGAAGCGGTCGGTGAAGACATAACTGTTACGCTTGACGGCAGAAAACTGTTCGCCTGCAAGGACGCATCGCACGATTACGGCTCGCTCGGACTCAACGTCTTTAACGGAAGCGCGATATTCAATCACATAAGAGTTACCGAAAAATAAACGGAAATTGCCGCATGCGGACTGTCGCATGCGGCAATTTTATCCTTTTGACAAGTCTTGACAAAAGCACTTTTTGTGGTATAATATCCGCAGGAAGTCTTGCATGCGCAAGCCTTCGTGAGGCTGCCGCCTCTTCCGCGCAAAAGCGCGGCTGCGGTATTGACGGCTTCGCAAAAATGCCATTGCAAGCAAGCATTTTTGCTTCGTTGTGAAATATCCGCAGAATAATGTATTGCAAGGATACTTTTTGTTTAAAAATACCGCATGCGGTTTTCGCCGCATCGGATTGTATATAAAGCGAGGAAAAAACTTTGATGTATGATGTCATAATTATCGGTGCGGGACCGGGAGGAATCTTTTCGGCATACGAGCTTACAAAGGAAAACAGCTCACTTAAGGTGGCTGTTTTCGAAATGGGCAATCCGCTTGAAAAGCGCAGATGTCCGATCGACGGGAAGAAGATAAAATCCTGTGTAAACTGCAA
>CALBLD010000003.1 GCA_937895775.1 uncultured Clostridia bacterium | reverse complement strand
CCGAAAAAGCACTTATGCTTATTGAGTTCGGAGACAGAGGACTTCTTTCGATCGTGCAGAATATAATATATTTCGGAATGCCGAAAGAGGTTAAACGAGTGCTCTCGAAAATAAACAGCAAAGCAGAAGAAATCACGATCAAACAGGAGAAGTCTGTATGAATGACCCATATAAAACACTTGGTGTGTCCCGAAATTCAACCGATGAAGAAATAAAAAAGGCATATCGCGACCTTGCAAGAAAGTATCATCCCGATAATTATGTTGATAACCCTCTTTCGGATCTTGTTCAGGAGAAGATGAAAGAGATAAATGAGGCGTACGATGAGATACAGAAGGAGCGTGCGTCCGGTAAAAACTCATACTCCTCCGGCGGTGCCGAGTATTCGACAAGTAACGCAAGATATAACGGCGAACTTGTCCACGCACGCAATCTTGTAAACGAGGGAAGATTTTCCGAGGCTGATATAGTACTGAACAGTATTCCCGGACAGGGCAGAAATGCCGAATGGAATTTCCTTATGGGAATTGTAAAGACAAGGCGCGGCTTCTACTATGATGCGATGCGCTTTTTTGAGACCGCATGCTATCTTGAACCGCAGAATGCCGAATATAAACAAGCACTCAATGATATTCGCGAACAGAGCAACAGCTACGGGCAGGGATACAGAACATATCAGGGAGGCGGAACCGACGACCGCGGTTGCTCTGCCTGTGATATATGCCAGACGCTTATTTGTGCGAATTGTTGCTGTGAATGTATGGGCGGTGACAGTTGTTCCTGCTGTTGAATTTACGGAGAATGCGAACGGATGAAAAATCAGATTACTGTGAAAAAAATGGTTCTTTCCGCGATTCTGGCTTCGCTTGGAGTTGTGATACTCTGGCTTGGCGGTATGCTCGGCGATCTTGACCTCACATTTGCCGCATTTGCGTCAATGGTAATTGTTCTTTCAATCATAGAGATGGGAATAAAGTATGCAATTCTTGTTTATGCGGTAACTTCCGCACTGTGCCTTGTCCTTTTTCCCGCGTATTTCATCACGCCCATGTATATACTGTGCGTAGGATGTTATCCTGTCGTGAAATTTTTCTGTGAAAAGCTGCCGCGTGTTTTTTCATATATATGCAAGCTGCTTTTTGCAAATTCAATGCTGTTGCTCCTGATATTTATCGGAAGAAAAGTTTTCGGTATAGAGGAAGAAACAATGATCTGGCTTTTGCTGATTCTTGCCAATGTGGCGTTTGTTCTTTTCGATTATGCGGTCGGAGGACTTGCTGTTCTTTACAACGGAAAAATCAGAAAAAAACTCGGAATACAAAAGATGCTGAAAAAATAAAAATTCCCCGAAGATTGTCGTCGCAGTACGTATACAGCGTGATCGGTGACATCTTCGGGGGTATTTTTAACGTTTTTTTAGCATTTCCTGCTTCAGATTCCACAGCTTCTGTGAGAGATCGACATAGTAATTGTGCGGGTTTTCGAAGCGTTTGACCTCGTCCCAGAGCATCGCAAGCTGCTCTTTGCAGTAAGCACGTATTTCGGCAGTCGTCGGACGCTTGTATACCAGTTTTCCGTCTCTGAATATCGGTTCAAGGAGCGGACGCAATTCGTAATTTTCGTAAGTCTTGCTTTTCCATGTGTATACCGGGTCAAAAATCGTGAGCGGAAGGGAAGAATCAATTGCTTCGTCGTGAATACAGATCAGATCAGCCTCCGCTTTGCCGGTGTCCTTGGAGTATATACGGTAAACCTTTTTGAAGTGCGGATTTGTTATTTTCGCCGTGTTTTCGGAGATTTTTATTTTCGGAATTATATTGCCGTCTGCATCTTCTATTGCCGACAGTTTGTATACTCCGCCGAATACTGGTGCCGATTTTGAGGTAATGAGACGCTCACCGACTCCGAAGGCATCGATTTGCGAACCCTGATTGAGCAGATCGCGGATTATATATTCGTCGAGAGAATTGGATATAACTATTTTACAATCCGGAAGATCGGCTTCGTCAAGCATTTTTCTGACCTTTCTTGACAGATATGCTATATCGCCGGAATCAATTCTTACGGCACACTTTGTTATGCCGTTTGCCTTGAATGCCTTGATTGCGTTGGGCAAACCGCTTTTAATTACATTGTATGTGTCGATCAGAAGCGTCGCACTTGTCGGGTAAATCTTGCAATAAGTGTCAAAGGCTTCGTATTCGCTGTCAAACATCTGCACCCAGCTGTGTGCCATTGTGCCGCCGGCAGGGACTCCGTAAAGCTCATCTGCAATCGTACACGCTGTCGAATCACATCCCCCGATGTAAGCGGCGCGTGCGCCGAGTATCGCTGCAGCGGTTCCCTGAGCACGCCTTGAACCGAACTCGGATACCGGTCTTCCGTTTGCCGCCCTTACTATCCTGTTTGTTTTCGTTGCGATAAGTGACTGGTGATTGAGAGTAAGAAGCAGAAATGTCTCAATAAACTGCGCTTCGATTGCCGGCGCTCTCACCGTAAGGATCGGCTCTCCCG
>CALBLD010000002.1 GCA_937895775.1 uncultured Clostridia bacterium | reverse complement strand
TCGGACAAGCCGAGCAGGGTACCTCCTCCGACTCCGGTTCCTCCGAGGTATTCGGTTTTTTTACCGCGTTCCGCATGAACAAGTGCCGTTCCGGTTCCCATACTTACTACAATCGCTTCATCAAGCCCGGAAAGAAACAAACCGCCTTTGCCTATGCACGGGAACTCTTTGACATGTTCGCAGTCTATTCCGTAAATCGGCGTATTTACAAAGGTTGATCCGACTCCGGTCACCATGATCTTTTCTATATCGCAGAGTGCTATCGAGTTGATGGTTGTAAATTTACCGAAAGCACCGTATATCGATGTAAGCTGATCGTTGGCTTTTACGTAAATCGGAGCAATCAATTGCCCGTTCTTGTCAAAACCGACGATTTTCGTCGTGCTTCCGCCGACATCAATTCCCAAAACTGTTTTCATATATTTCTCCTTACATCGGTTGAATTTTATATATCTTCGTTATTCAGAATCGCCGAAGCGTTCGACATAAAAAAGTCGATCGTCTTACCCGGCAATTTCGATATTACTTTAGCAAAATCGGTATAATTTCTTTTTTCGCAGTCATGAATGTCACTTCCGAGCAATTGGACTGTATTCCTGCGTGAAAAAGATACAAGTTGTTGAATTCCCAAAAATGAAGTGTATTTTTCGGCATTGACCTGAAAAACGCAGGGAAGTTCCATGAGATGCTCGCGGTTCCTGCGACTGTATCTTTCAACATGGGCAATAACAGGACGCAGACCCGTGTTTGATTCGATTCTGTAAAGAGAATCAAATATCATGCCCGACCAATCACTTTCCCCGGTAGGAAGCTCTACAAGTATATAATCGGTGCCGCCGACTGCAAGATCTCTTATTTTATCGGTTGGTATGTCATCAAACATATCCGGCTCAAGATATACCTCTGCCGCAGGTATAATATCGATATTGATTCGGTTTGATGAGATGCAGGAACGCAGAAGCTCATACGATTTCCGACGGTTTTCCAGGAAAGGTTCAATCGGATCCAGATGATGACGAAAATGCGGTGTTGCAACTATCGTTGTTATCCCTATATCTGCCGCGTCGTTCAGCAGTCTGAGTGACGATTCAATGTTCCGGCAGCCGTGATCTATACCGGGCAGAATATGTGCATGAAAATCAATGATTTTTCCCGACTTGTTCATCTCAATCACCCCTTCCGCCTATTGTATCACGCTTTTGACTTTTTGTAAAGAGAAAAATATTGTTTTGTTCAAACAGGAAGTTTTTTCTGAATTATCGTATGCGACAATGGTGATAATAGCGTAAAGGAAGGTGATTTTAATGAACAAGGGTAATATTACAATAAAAAAGGTAACGGCAAGACAAATATTCGATTCGCGCGGAAACCCGACGGTCGAAGCAACCGTTCTGCTTTCAAACGGTATAACCGGTGTATGTGCCTCGCCCTCAGGTGCTTCAACCGGAATGTACGAAGCATACGAACTGAGAGACAATGACGGAAAAAATTATAACGGAAAATCTGTCTTCAACGCAGTTAAAAATGTTAATACAGTCATTTCTCCCGAACTTTGCGGAATATCGGCAGACGATCAGGGACGAATCGATAAGTGTATGATTGACCTTGACGGAAGTCCGGACAAACGCAACCTCGGTGCCAATGCCGTTCTTGCGGTTTCGATCGCAGCTGCAAGGGCTGCCGCAACATCCTATCAGATGCCCCTGTATATGTATCTCGGCGGAATGTCGGCAAGTATTGTGCCCGTACCGATGATGAACATTCTCAACGGCGGTGCCCACGCTTCAAACAATCTTGAAATACAGGAATTTATGATTTTTCCTCTCGGAGCCGAAAGCTTCGAACATGCAATGAAAATGTGTGTCGAAATATATTACGCGCTAAAAAAAGAACTTCTGGCGGATAATATGTCAACTGCGGTCGGTGACGAGGGCGGTTTTGCTCCAAATCTTCCGAGCGACGAAAAAGCACTTGAATATATAGTAAAATCAATAGAAAAAGCAGGATATACCGCCGGTAAGGATGTTTTTATAAATCTTGATATCGCCGCAAGCGAATGGTGTAAAAACGGAGAATATTTTCTGCCGAAGTCCGGGAAAAGCATCGACCGCGACGATCTGCTTGTCTATTATAAGAAATTGTGTTCCGATTATCCCATCTTCTCAATTGAAGATCCTTTCTCCGAAAATGATTGGGAAAGCTTTTCTTTGATAACAAAAGAACTCCCCGGCGTACAGATAGTCGGTGACGATCTGTTTGTAACAAATGTATCAAGGCTGCGCAAGGGTATAATGTCGGGTGCGGCAAACGCAATACTGATAAAGCCGAATCAGATCGGAACGCTCAGCGAAACAATAGATGCGGTCAGTGAGGCAAAGGCAAACAATTATCGCGTAATTATTTCGCACAGAAGCGGTGAAACGGAGGACAGCTCGATTGCCGACCTTGCAGTTGCTCTCGGTGCCGGACAGATAAAAGCAGGAGCCCCGGTAAGAAGCGAGCGGGTTTGTAAGTATAACCGACTTCTGAGGATCGAAGAGTGGCTGGGGGGGTCATCAAAATACGGGATTCCGAAACTGTAAATTGTTATTTTCGGTTTAATTCAAACAGCCTGTCCGCTCTTGCCGACAGGCTGTTTTCGGTTGCAGTGAAATGTTATCTAAATGTAAATTTTTTGCTTTAAAATAAAACAATAATACAAAAAATAAAAAAAAGATTGAATTAGACAATGAAATATGGTATAATGCCCGTGAATTGATATGCACGGAGGGCATCTGATGGAACCGAAGAAAGACATAATTTCATTGTATTACGATGAACTCTGTGATTTTGTGACACACGATCTCGGTCAGCCCAAATTTCGTGCAAAGCAGATATCCGGGT
>CALBLD010000001.1 GCA_937895775.1 uncultured Clostridia bacterium | reverse complement strand
AGCAGTCAATCTTTTCCGCAAGCTTTGCAATTCTCTCAAGACCGTGAAGATTTGCCTCAAGGTACAGTTTTGCTTTATCGGTACCGTACATGTCGGCGATAGCGGTATACAGTATATCGTGCTGTGCGGTGAGCACTGCCGTAGTTCCCTTGGTTATCCCGTATCCGGGGCTTCCCGCATCGACAAGAATATAATCGGCTCCGCTTTCCGCAAGACGCATTGCGATCGCGACACCCGCGATGCCCGCTCCGATCACCAGAACGTCGGTTGTCTTTTCTCCCTGCAGTCTTTCACTTTTATACGGCTTTATTTCATCCGTCCACAAATATTTCACTTATATCTCCCCTTTCTGTGTCTATTTTCGGCATATTCGTCCTTTTTATTCGGAAACCTTCTTTTTTGGACAAAATCCCGCGGACTGTCCGTTTTGGTAACACTCGGAGAAAAATGACCGTTTTGAAAAAGCAAAAAAGCTTCTATAATCAATACAGCCGATCGGAAATCGGCGGAAATCAACTATCTGCAAAGGCGGGATCGGATTTGCTGTTTAAAACCACCGACAATAGCAACGGCAACAGCACAGCTGTGCATAACATACTCAGGATAATTGCCGCCTGCGCGTGGCTTGCCGTTATTGTCTTTCTGTTTGTCAACCGCGACAAATTCACGGTTGACAGTGTTGTCAGATACACTCCGTCGAACCGCTTTCTGGCAGCGGCGGTCATTATCATACTTTTTGCGCTGAAATCGCTGAGCATAGTTATTTACTGCGGGATTCTGTATGCGGCAAGCGGGATCCTGTTCGACATCCCGACGGCAATAATCATAAACATAATCGGAACTGCCGTAATGGTATCGATTCCCTATTTTATAGGCAGAAAAAGCGGCAGAGAACTGACCGAAAAAATAGTAAGAAAATATCCGAAAGCCGCCTTTATCGCGGATTTCAGAGTTGGCAACGATTTTCTTGTTACTCTTTTTGTACGTCTGATCGGCATCCTTCCCTGCGATATCGTAAGTCTTTATTTCGGCGCGCGCGGCACGAATTATCCGAAATATCTTACCGCCTGCATCATCGGCATGCTACTGCCTGCCGTGACGATGCCGATAATCGGAACCAACATTTCAAACATCCGATCGCCGCAGTTCATTATTTCGGTTTTGCTGAACGCTCTCACAATGATCGTTTCATCGGTCATATATTTAATTTACAGAAACAAAAAGGAAAAAATCAAGGAGAGAAACTCAAATGAAAAACGAACCGATCAACATTCTTGTGACGCTTGACAAAAACTACATACCCTATTTCAATGTGATGGTATTATCTCTTATCCGCTCGAATCCGGATGAGTATTTCAACATCTATCTGCTTCACAGCTCGCTCTGCGCATCGGATACCGAGAGTACCGAAAAGCTCATCGGCGATCACGGAAAGCTTTATCTTACCGAGATAAAAGAAGAGGGGCTTTCGGACGCACCCACTACCGACAGGTACCCGAAGGAAATGTATTATCGTATATTTGCCGCAAAATATCTGCAGATCGGAAG